>CAZGCK010000004.1:66787-69612 GCA_964524175.1 uncultured Bacteriovoracaceae bacterium
CAGCTGCTAAGTTCGAAAGCGACTACGTCTTTTGTTGGATGGACTGGGATGGTGACAACATCTTGGCTGATGGCGGGATCATCGATTACGGGTCGGTCAGGCAGTTTGGCATGTTCTATGGCGACTATCGATACGATGACGATGATCGATTCTCGACGAGCCTGCCTGAGCAAAAATTCAAAGCGCGCTACATCGTGCAGTCTTTCGCGCAGATCCGAGACTTTCTGGTCACGGGCAAGAAGAAGAACATCCGCAGATTCAGAAAGGATCCAGCCGTTAAGCTTTTTGATGCCGAGTTCGAGCGTGTCTATCGAGAGCTGCTCCTCGAGAAGGTCGGCTTCTCGCCTAAGCATCGCAAGTGGCTGATCGACAATCGCAAGGACTTGGTGGTCTCGTTCAGAAAGTGCTTCAACTATTTTGAGCGCGTGCGCTGCTCGAAGGGGATTTACTCTGTGGGCGACGGAGTGAATCGCGATCCAGTGTTCTGCATGCGTGATCTGCTGCGGGAGTTCCCAAAGCGCTTGCACGCGCTCGATGGCGCAGGCGAGGTTCCTAGTAAGGATTTCGTATCTCTGATGGCGACTTCTTATGCGCGGTCGCGAGATCTCAAGATCACGCCCTTTCGGGAGAATCGGATTTCTGAATTTCAAAGTCTCTATTCAAAGATGATCACTGAGATCTCAGGTCAGCCCATGGCTTCGAGTCAGTCCAGGGCGCTGGTGGTCGAGCTCGGAATGCGCGCATCAGTGATTAATCGCAAGGAGCGCATCACAGGCGATGCGGCAATCGCTATTACGGAGTGCTTTAATCGTGAGCGCAAGAACCTGAATCGCCACACCCTCATTCAAGCGTTTCAGGAAATCGTGGCTCACCAGCGATTTAGACCAGAGGGCAAGCAAAGGCCTGCTCAAGGTGCGGCCGAGCGCTCCTCGCGACCTTCTAAGGCCGAGAACCTAGTCATGCGGAATCTTCGCGTGATTCGCAAGTACTGCGAGAGTCTTTGATTTTACTTTGAAAGCTTGGCTTCAAGGACCACTGGTGCGATTTCTTGGGGGTCGGGCTTTACGATTTTCCATACGCCGCCCATTTTTTTGACGTCAAAGACCACATTCAGATCCGCTCTTGGTGAGGGCATCCGTGTCCCGTGGCCATCGCCAATGCCTAACAGGCTGTACTTGACTGCAACTGAGACGTGATCTTTTTCGTGGGCAACAATCTCGCTCGGGGAGACCGCGTAGTTCTTGGCGATATAGAATGTATCTTGCTGGGGTGCCTCGTTCCACGCTGTGAAAGCGGTGCGCTCGGAGTCGAGCAAGCCCGACCAGACAAAGCCTGATGCGTCGCGCGCGCAGTAGTAGGCTACGACTTCTTCGGGAGTCTTGAAGGTATTGCGGATCCTCAGTCTCTCATGCTGAAGCACTGTGCTCTGCACGGATGAGGTAATGCACAGGAGAAAGCTAGCAGCGAGGGTCAGCTTTATTAAATGGCGCATGTTCATTAGTGGGCCACTCCTCGAGAAGGGGTCGGAGGCCGGTGGTCCTTGAATGAGCATGCGCGGTTGTCGGTGTCTCTGAGGCGCAAGGCATAGAGGCCTACGCGCAGAAATCGCCTAGGGGCATCGATCGGATCGAGTGAGAGATTGAAGGAGCGCTCACGCACAGTGCCGGCGCTCTGCGAAGCCTCAATGACTTCGCTTTGAAGTGTCTTGGGGTTGAAGCTCCGAACTATAAAAACGTGGCGCGCGGGATCGTTATCGAGCGCGTAGATCAGGAAGTCGCCAGGCCAAAGAGGCTCTTTTGCCCGCAGGTCGATGGCTAAGTAGGCAGAGGACATCTGCTTGATGAACTCGATGCGAGAAGTGGGATTGTATTTGGGAAGGAAGGGGAACACTCCCGTATGGCGGTATTTCCAGATGGTGACCATGTCGAGCGTGGTGAGGCGTCCCTTGCGCACATCGGCTGGCAAGACGCTGCTGGCAAGCTTTGAGCAGTCTGTGGCTTTGCCTTTGCCGCCAAAAATATATCCGTTGTGAAGGATCACAACGCTTTTTTGGTCAAACTTGAACTTCTCCGCAAACTGGATGTTTCGAAGCGTGAGTGCTTGCTGCTGGGGAGGAAGGCCATTGAACAGGATGAGTCGATTCACCAGGTTGTCAGCAGTCGCCACGTTCTGAACGGGAAGTTTGGCTCCAAAGATCTCTGCCAAGCCCTGGGATCTGGCTAGCGGATTGGGACTTTCGAACCCTGTCATGGCAGCGCCGCCTGAGAGCAGGCCTGAGAACGGAGAATTGGCATCAGCAAGGCGCTGTCTTTCTTGCTCGGCTTGGATCTCGTTGAGGCCGAAGTCGACTTTGTCGCGAGCATTGAGAAAGGCGTTTCGAAACCGGATCTGCTCGCTGCGATCGAGTTCGCTGCTCTTTGTGTTGTCGAACGCCGAGAGCGCGTCGTTGAGCGCTTCTTTGGCCCGATGGAGATAGCTTGGGATCGCTTCGTTAGGGACGTCATTGTAGGCCTTAACAAGAGTGGTTTGGTCGTGGAGAATGGCTCCATTCACTTCGTTTCGAGCTCGGATGGCGGATTCGACGATCTCCAGGCCGCGGGCATTGTTGGCTGTGTCGACTGCCGAGCCCAGCACGGAGATGACGTTGTTGGTGTCCTGACCCATGGTCGAACCAGAAATGGGGGGATTGATAGGAGGGATGGTGGTCTCAATCGCCGACGAGTCGGAGGGACTGATTCCCCCTCCTCTTGTGGGGCTTGAATCAGGCAACGCCGCTGACGATCTAGGAGGGATAGAGGTGGGGATATTAGGGGCGGGGGGCTTTT
>CAZGCK010000004.1:69622-70946 GCA_964524175.1 uncultured Bacteriovoracaceae bacterium
GGTGTACGATCTTGCGCTAGCGGCGGGATCAGGCTGGGGACATCCGAGAGATTGAAGTTTCGGCAAGCTTCGTGCGAGCCCGTTGCCGGTCTGTTTCTTGAGCCGCCTTTGACGGAGGCTTCGATCGCTCCTTGACCAGGTTGGGGGAGCTCAGGTGGAGGAGTTTCGCTCACCATATCTTTAGAGACGGTTCCCAAAGTCTTTGAAAAAGTAGAATCGCTTGGATCGAGGACCTGAAAGTCTCCATTGGTTGTGACTCGAACGGGAGACAATCCCAAGGAACTCCCCGTTTTGGCGCGGGCGTCGTCTTGGGGGCTGACCCCGTGGCCGACCACACCCAAAAGATACCTATAAATCACCCCCGCCTGAGAGGGCTTGCCATCAGATGGGGATGCAGCGAGCGCAAGAGGAACCAGAGCGACGATCAAGAGCGAGATCAGGGTGCGCGGGCTATCTCGAAATGTCTTCATTGCGCTCTGCCTGCGGCCGGCTTCCTGCTCTCGCGTGGGTCGGTCACGGTGTCACCTTTGTTGCGCGATTGATCAAAAATTCCGTGGAGGTTGGTGCGGAGATACTCCGCGACTTTACGAACGGTTTCGCCGTGTGGGCAACTTAGAAAATTGGAGAAGAATCCAACATGATAGCAGCCTAAGTATCGGATGGGTGGCATCGCCTTGGGTTCACATGAAAGATTGGCCACTTCATCGCAGTAGGCCTTTGCCATGGACCGGCCAATTTTGTATTCGTGCAAGCAAAGGCGTTCCTGCCCAGAGAGTTTTGGGGGAGGATCACGCTTGCTTTGCTGATCCATTTTCGAAATCAGCTCTTGCAGCACAAGGGTGCCACGACCAAATCCAACCATGCAGCATCGGACTGCCTCTGCCCCTTTCTTTCTATAATCGGCGCAGGCTTTTCGATCGGGATTCGTGGGGGACAAGGGATCGGTGGGCGCCACGTCTATGCTGGTGCCCACAATGAATCTTTGCCCCGCTAGAGCTTGTCGGTAGCCATATTGCCAATCTGCTTGGGAGCACTGGGCGGCTGCAGGAGGACCCCCGCGGATTGACCTAGCAACAAAAGGCAGAGGGTGTTTGTTGCTGTCGATTTTGTTGGGAGGGAGCTCTGAAGCGCTGACTATAAATTCTTCCATCGGGTCTCCGCAGGAGGAGTTAGCCCAGTTGCAACCGCGTTCATCGATCATGGGGTTGGGTTCGGCGGGCAATCCTTGCGCAACTTCGGGTGCGATCGAATCGGTGGGTGTGCAGGAGCTGATCGTGGGGTCGCAAGCCGCGGGGGCGGTAGTCTTTGCAGGGGAGGGCAGTAG
>CAZGCK010000005.1:0-13456 GCA_964524175.1 uncultured Bacteriovoracaceae bacterium
TCCCGGGCGGCCACTTTGCGAGGTGGCGACTTTGCGAGGCGGCGACAAACACGGTCGCCCACCGATCGAGCAGACTTAGATTGCGCGAAAGACGCAATCTAGCCGCGCTCTACTCCTCGAAGCCTAGCCAGAATGCATCACTTGCGTAATCTAGGTGGGCTCAGAGCCGGGTAGGCATACAATGCGCGCACCTGGTGTGAGCGCCGGCGACTGAACTATGAGCCACCCTCTCTGTCGATACCAGTCCGAAGACCGGTGGGTCGGACTCGAATCCAGTCTCTAGACGCCTCGAAATATGAAGTTTTGAAGCACGAAACTTGCTCAAGCTTCGCAATATGCGCCCCTATTATCAGTTCGATGTTCGAGCTCGAGGCCCCCTTCGCCCACTCATCGACCGCGAGGCCTGTGCGGATCTCTGGAGTCGATTGAGAAATGTATTCTCGCGAGTCGCAGCCTGCGTGCTCATGCCAAATCATTTTCACCTAGTATCCGCTACCACCGAGCCAAAAGATGCGAGCACACAACTCTCTGTTGAGCTCCGTGCCTGGGCTCGCCGATATTTTCCCGGACTTTCAGTTTGGAACACGCCTTACCTTTCCGACCCCATCCCAGACAGTCAGCACCTCAAACGCAGGATTCGATATGTGCACCTCAACCCATGCCGAGCTCGCCTGGTCGCTGACCCCTTGCAATGGGAGTGGTCCACCCACAGAGACCTCGTCGGTGCCGTCGCTCCAAGCTGGATTGATCTGAGCGACCTAGCAAAAGACCTGCGAATGCCGAGCGCGATCCTGCCACGAAAGCTTCACGAGTATATTTCTGGAGATCCTTCAACCCACCCAAACGGCACTCCTTGGCTCATTCCCTCTCAAAAACCCCACGCGATTATGGATCTTTCGATGATGACTCGAGCAGTAGCCGTTGCAACTCGCAGTACCTCCAACCACGGATTGAAAATTCGAGCAGCTCGCAAGATGACAGCACAAATCTCCAAGGAGTGGAAAATTGCACCAACGCACGAACTAGCAGCAACTCTAGGAATTAAGCTGCGCCAACTGCAAAACTTAAGGAGTCAGGACCTCTCGCCAGATGATCGACTGGTGATGCAGGCAGCTCTTCAAACGTTTTGCGATCCTCGCTTACTTTACTGAGCAGACTTAGATTGCGCGAAAGACGCAATCCAGCCGCGCTCTACCCCTCGAAGCCTAGCCAGAACGCATCGATTGCGTAATCTGGGTGGGCTCAGAGCTGGGGAGGTATACCATGCACCCACCTGGGCCTCGGCCTCGAGCGATCAAGAAAACGATTCGAAGTGGACTGCTACTCGAAGTGGACTGCTACTCGAAGTGGACTGCTACTCGAAGTGGACTGCGACTCGAAAAGCACTGCGACTCGAAAAGCACTGCGACTCGAAAAGCACTGCGACTCTAAACTCCGCTACGAGCCTCACCGAAACGCCGGATGAGCCGCTTCCATAAACACGCGAAACGCTAAGTACTCGCTCGAAACCGAATCATCCGTCTCGTAAGCGCCATTTGGATGAATTTCCTTGAGCAGTCCCATGAACTTTTTCGAGCCGACTTTAAAGAAAGGATGCGCAGGCAAAGACCTTTCCCAAGCGGCCAGATCAATTCGCTGATCGGTCGCCACCACAAAGTAATTGCTCAGTCCGTAGGCAGTATCGGCGACAATTCTCGCGACATAGAGGTGGCCAAAAAACTGATTCAATCCTCCGGCAACGGCTTGAATCAATCGTGACTTCTCCGAGACCGCTACTAAATTGAAGAGCACCGTCCCGCCGGGGCGAGTGATGCTCTTTAGATTAGAAAAGAACTCGACCGTCAACGCCTCACTCGGGATATAGAACCCTTTGCTGAACTCATCCACAACGATGTGATCATAAGTTTGCTCAGTCGACCTAACAAAAAGCCGGGCATCCTCACCCACAAATTCAGTGTCGGGGTTCGAGGCCGAAAAAAAATCGCGAGCCACTTGGTGCACAGCGGGATCGATGTCCACGTTCGTGAGCTTAAGCATGCCGGGACTCTCCCGCGAAAACAGCTGATAGGCAGACGTGCTAACCGTCGCACCTGCTGACCCTAAAATCAAGGCGTGGGCTTTTTCTGCAATCCGGCCACCCTCTCGCGCCAAACGCAAAAGCGGCGTCAACATGCCCGCGTAGTAAGGGGACTTAAGATAAGTCATCGTCTCCTGGCTAATCGATTGAATACCGTAAGGCGTGTCGACATAGAAGACTCGCACTGGATCTTCCGAGATCATCGAGAGCACCTGATCTTGGACAGAGATTTCCTGATAGGCCGTCTCTACCCGGGTCACCAAACCCGGTGGAGAGAACCGCACCTTGGACCAAACCCACCCCAGAAGCAATGTTGCAATTACTGCACACGCCATCCACCCCATGCGACGCGTCCTCGCACGAGTGCGGAGCAAGATCGCCACACAGAGAGTCAGGCTTCCCAAAAGAAAATAAGCCTTCCCAACACCTAAAACAGGGATCAGCAAGAACCCAGGGACCAGCGCTCCTAGAAAACTACCCAGTCCGCCAAAGAGAAACGAAATAGCCGCCGTCTCACGTGTCGATGGATAATGTTTTGAGATTTTTTCAAAAATAGAAGGTGAGCAAAACCCAATCGCAACTGACACGACACCGCTCACTAGCGCGGGGGCCACTACAAAGGTACAAATCACTTTGACTATCCAGTTAAGAGTGAGAAATGAGCCACTGACTCCTAAAAAGTACCTAAAAGCCTCTAATACAAACGGCACAAGAAAACAGGTCACAGCAATGACCAAAAGTCCCAGCGAAATCCCGAGGCGAGAGCCTGAATCGGTTTTTCTGGTGTTCAAAAAATATCCAAAGCCAAGTCCAAGCAACACCCAACCAATGCAAGCACTCGTCGAGAGGATGTGGGTTCCGATGAGAGGCGCTAGCCCCCGCATACTGATGATCTCGAGGGTGAGCGTTAGAAAGGCTAAGTAGGTGTATGCGCCTAGGTAGAGCGCGCGGTCTCGTCGATTGGCGACCGGAAGGTAAAGCGAGCGATCCGTTGGGTTCGGCTGAACCCCGTGAGAACCCGTCACTATCTTATTGGGCCTAGGAACTTTTTCAGATTGCATGGCGTCGCCAGTTCAATGGATCGGTTCTTTTTTGCCGGTACTTAAAAACAACCGAATGCGTCAATATCTGAACGCTTTTCTCGACCCAATCCCAGATGAGTGATAGCTTTTGTGGCTATAGGGGGAATCCTCATCCGTGCCCATACACCAAATCGCTCCCATCCGCCCTACTCAGACCTTGCGCAATTCGCGCATCATCTACGACGTCTTGTACGGATTCATCCCCATTACCGAGTGGGAAGAGAAGATCATCAACTCGCCGTTTTTTCAGAGACTGCGCTGGATCAAGCAATTGGGCTTCGCGAACTACATTTTTCCGGGCGCCGAGCACAACCGATTTGCCCACGTCATCGGCGTGATGAACTCCATGGATCAGATGCTTCACTCGCTGGGTCTGGCCGTACCTGACTCTGAGCTCTTTGATCCTCGCGCGAAAAACCCAGCCGCCATGCTCCACAAGACCTTGAGGGCCGCGGCACTGCTGCATGATATCGGGACTTTTCCCTTCAGCCATGCGGTCGAGTATGCCTACATTCGACACGGGCATGACGCCAGACGCACCCCCAAAAAAGCGGGAAAATCAAAAACCAAGAACCTCCCAAACTCGCACGAGCACCTAGGCTCGTTCATCATCAAGAACACGCGCTACGATGGCGGCCTCACTCAGATCCTCGAGCACTACGACTTTGACGTGAAGATGATCTCCGACATCATCAAGGGCGAGTCACCCTATCTCGTCGCCAATCAACTCATGCACTCGGACCTCGACGCAGACCGCATGGATTACCTACTGCGCGATGCCCATTATACAGGACTCAAGTACGGACAGTTCGACCGAGAGTACATTCTTGCCAATTTGGTGACTTTTGATGCGGGTCAGGGCCAAATTGGTTTTGGCGTGCGCGATAGCGCCGTGCATGCGCTCGAGGACTTTCTGATCGCGCGATTTAGCTGGTACTCGCAGATCATCAAAAACCAAGGCTCCGCGAAATTCGACATCATGTCCTCGCATGTAGCAAAGGCTTTTTTGGAGCATGATTTGATCCATCAGTTCCACGATTTGCTCACCATGATCGAGGAGCGCGACGAGCGTTTCTTCTGGTGGAACGACGTTTACTTCATGACCCGTTGCCAAGATGTTCGCTTCGAGAAGAGACTCAAAGACCCTCGGCTCGCGGAGCTCAACGAGATGCTCATCTATCGCAAGCCACCCAAGACCTTGCATCATCCGCTTTTCGAGCATCGCCTTCTGAAAGCTGAGGAGTTTGAGCAAACTCGGGCCAAGCTCGTTCAGCAGATTCGAGATAAGATCGCGGAGTTCGAGAAAGTGCTGAAGAAGCATGGCACCGGGAAGGAATGGATCCTCGCGGACATTCCTGAAAAAGACGTCGTCTTCACTAAAGGCATTCAGCAGATCGTCAAGAAGCGCTCCGGGGACAATCTTTATCGTGAAAGAGACCCAGTCAAACTGGTAAGCAAAGAGGGTAAACCGCAGCTATTGGTTGAGCGCGACAACATCCTCATGAAGCATCTCTCAGGTTTTATCAACTTTGTCCCGAGCGTCTACGCGAATGACTCTGCCGTTGCTTTGCTGAAAGCTAGGGGATTGATGCAGAAATAGTAGACCGAGAGTCGATCGCCTGGTCCGATTTTTTCTTCAATAATGCTTCTAGAAGGCAGTAAACCAGGCATTGAAATTGTATTGCTGCCCGCATGCCTCACCCACGCTATCGTCTTGCGGCTCCTCTTTGCGGAGAACCCCACCCTGCTCTTCAATGGATCGAAGTCGCTACTTCGCTTCAGATTCCAAGCTTCCATGTGATCGGCTTAGCTGGCCCCGAGGTTGGCGAAGCCCGAGAGCGCGTCCGAGCTGCGATCCACTCGAGCTCTTTTGAGTTTCCGAGACGCCGAGTGGTGATTAACCTGGCGCCTGCGAGCATTCGCAAAACCGGAGCGGGTCTGGATCTGGCGATGGCGCTGGCAGTTCTCGTAGCCGCAGAAGATGCTGACACCTCAGTCAGCTCGGAGCTCGCAGTCGCGTGGGGAGAACTCGGCCTGGACGGAATCGTCAAGCCAGCAGGTAGCGTCACGCGCGCGGTTTATGCAGCCTGGCAGGCAAAAGCCAAAGTGCTTTTACTGAGCAAAGAGGATCAAACTCAAGCGTTAGCAGTCAAAGAGTCTCTTCAAAAATCTGGCCTCCTAGAAGGAAATCCCCCCATTCTCTTGGGGGTCAGCACTCTCTCAGAAGCTTGGGCACTCATCCAATCTGAGACCCTCATTGCAGACGAGCAGACTTCACCACCCACTCACTGCGCTCCCGAGCACATCCCTACAGGCTTGATGCCCTTAGCGCTTCCCCTTCAAAGACTCATCCTGATCGTATGCGCGGGAAACCATCACTTTTTGATCTTGGGCCCGCGAGGCGCGGGCAAGAGTCACGCTTTTGAGTGGCTTGTCGCACTTCAAGCTCCACTCTCCGAAGAAACAAGAATTCGACAAGCCATTCTCAGAGAGCTCACCCTCGAAAGCGGCAGCGCGATAGACGACAATCAGCCCTGGGGCCCCCCTGTTCGGCGAATTGGAGCTCAAGCACGCGCTGCGGCCCTTTTGGGCAGCATCCAAGGGACTGCGATCCGTCCCGGAGAATTCTCGATGGCGCACGGAGGCCTGCTCTTGGCCGACGAATTTCCGGAATGGTCCCGCGACTCGCGCGAAGCTCTGCGAGAACCGCTCGAATCTGGCCGCGTGCGACTCACTCGAGTGAGACGATCCGTCGAGCTCCCCGCTCGTTTTGTCTTCGCGGCCAACGGCAATCTTTGTCCCTGCGGAGGGTGGCCCCCGGATCTTCCCAATCCGGTCTCCACAGCCAATCATCACTTCATTCGCTGCGTTTGTAGCGTAGCGGCCCGGGACCTTTACCGAAGGCGGCTCTCGGGGCCCATCCTCGACCGCATGGACGTCGTCGGAGTCTATCATCGCCCTACCTTGGAGCCGTCCATGGAGCCCTCACTCGACAAGAAGCTAAAGAATCTGCGCTTGCTCGTTCAAAAGACTCGAGACTTTTCGATCTCCACTTGGGGAGTGCTTCCGGGCGAAATGCCCTCTCACCGGGTCGAGGAGCTCATCGTCGCGCGCCCGCACTGGAGTTCAGCGATCGAAGCCCAAAAGCCCGCAAGTCTCCGCTCACGCCACAAAATCCTGCGCGTCGCCCTCACCTTGGCAGCGCTCGAAGAGAATCCCAATCCCGGCATCAATCACTTTGCCGAGGCCAATAGCTATAGGCCCGAACGCGTCGGACTATGCTAGCTTTTGGCTTTGTGCCGCTTAAGCAGCTCATCGCGGGCATTTTGGATCGCTGTGGCGATTTGCTGAGCCTCGTTCCATTCGCGCGTGCCTTGCCGTCCCACGATATCTGGGTGGTAGCGCTTCATTCGCTCTTTGTATGCGCGCTGGATTTCTTCGGGGGAGGCGCCCACCGCGACTCCGAGGACCTCATGCGGAGGTCCGCTGATGCTGATCCCCTCGAGCAGAGGCGGACGCCTGGTCTCCATTTTCGCGTTCGCAAGCGCGTTGGGCTGTCGAAGAGTTGGAGATTTTACAAAAGGAGGCTGGGCTTTTCTCAGATCTGCTTCTCGAACCGCAAAGCCCGAAGCTTTGCTTTTGGGGCGCAACAAAGAACCGATTCCGACGATCAAAACAAGCAATCCAATCTGCATCAGATAGAAAAAGTTTTTCGCACCTTCCGGTCCATAGCGTTCCATCAACTCGGCTTGAAGCGATTGCAAGTTCATGGACTTGATTCTGCCAGAGACTCCCGACTTGTGCGAGTCCTGCTTGCGCCCCTTGTCATGACGAGCTTCACGCTGACCAGCCCTACAGCAGCGGCCCACGCCCTCACCTGGATCACGGGTTGCGCGCAGCTAGCTCCTGCTACCCGCACCGGGAGTCCTGGGTGCTGGGCGAAACTCGGATTCAATGCCAAGAACCCACAAGATGCGACGATCTGTCTTTCTGAAAAGCTTTGGAAGGCATGGCTTGAAAAACAGGCACCCGCCTCTCTTTGCGGGAAATGGAACGGTCACTGGCAGACTTACTCTCCCCCCGTCAATGCCACTCCGGTCCTGCGCTCTGCTCACGAAAAGCGACTCATCCTGAGATTTGTCGCCCATGATTTTCCAATCCGACCGGAAAAAGAATCCTATTCGAGGGAAAAAGCCGCAGCCCTTCTGCGAGTTGTCGAGCAATTGAGAGAGCGTCTCCACACTCTCATTGCCCCCTTCGACCCTACCGGCACCGCTACCTATCTCGTGACTGGCACTCGCAAGCCAGGCGGGGCGCTGCCGCTGCTCATGAGCTTAGGATTTGTTCATGTACTCACTGCATCGGGCATTCATCTCTACGCGCTTGCGCGTGTATGGAGCCTTTTCTTTGAGCTCACTGCCCAGAGAGCAGGTCTTTCGACTCGGTCTGCTCTTGCGGGAGCGCGTACCGCGGCCACTTTTACCGCTTTTCTGGCGTGGCTGCTCGGCGGTGCGCGGATCGGGATGCTTCGTCCCGCACTGATCGTTGCGATGAGACGAGGCTTTGGGCTGCTTGGCTGGAAATGGCGCAAAGGCGCCCCGCTCGCGGCCGCTCTGGCGATTGATCTGATGGTCGCCGTACTACGAGACGACTTACATGCTCACTCAGGGCGATGGATCTATGCGCTCGCTTGCGGAGGCGGCCTCTTGGCTCGCTCGGCACCGGGGATGGCCGTGGGGTCTTGGCTGATCGCCGCGCTCTGGCAGGGCTGGGCCGAGGGATGGGTAGCGATCGCGACACCTGTCTTGAGCCTGGCAACGGTCTCAATCTTTTCAGTCATCATCTATCCGACAGCACTCGCGAGTCTGCTGGTGGATCAAGTGGGCTTGAGCATGGTGGCCGCCACAATCGCGCAAGTCTGCGGAGCGATCTCAGATCTCACGGTTTCCATGCTCTGTCGTGCCGTCATGAGTCTTCCCTTGAGCTGGGTGGTCGATACCCAAAGCTGGGTTGCGGGTCTCGTACTGGGTTCCTTTACGGTCTTTGTTAAAGTTCAAACTCGGCTCCTTGCATTGGTTGCGTGCATCCTCATCCGGGTTGCATTGGCCTCTGCCTCACCTACTCAAATATACGCAGAACGAGTCGAACAACTCGACGTGGGGCAAGGAGATTCTGCACTCGTCACCTCCTCAAACATTGGACTTATTGATACGGGCTCCGAGCACTCGCTCAACGATCGGTCTTGGGTCGAGCTCCTCGCCCAGCGAGGGTTGGCGCGGATCGATTGGATTGCGCTCACTCATCTGGACGAGGATCATGCGGGTGGTGTTCTCCGACTTGCGCGACTCACATCGATCCGATGCATCGCCACTTCGCGCGCGCAGTTGACCTCCGAGCGCGGCCAGGAGTTTCAAAAGCAGCTCGGCAGAATCGGCGTGCGCATCACGGACTGGAGTGGAGGCTGTGTTCCCTATCCCGTGCTCGCACCGCCGTCGGAGCTCAGGCGCCACGAGAAACCCAACGCATCCATGAGCGCCATTATCGTGCCCCTACCCAACCGAGGATTTTACCTCTCGGCCGGGGACGCCACCGCAGAAGACGAACTCCGAATTGGCGCTTGGGCAAAGGCCGCGACCCATTCTTCGCCGAGACTCATCCTCAAAATCAGCCACCACGGTTCTCTCACTTCGAGCCATCCTCAGTTTCTTAAAATGCTCAGTCCTGCGCGTTCTTGGATCTCCTCCGGCGCGGGCAATAGCTATGGTCATCCCGCTGTTCCGATCTTAGAAGAGCTCAAGACTCTGCGCATTCCGGTGGAGCGAACGGACCTCAGCGGAAGCCTGAGCAGTGACTAAAGAAAATCGATATTGCGACCCTCCGGAATCCCCACTAAACTCTCATTGATGAAAACCACTTCGGACCGGGCCGCACAAATGGCAGAACAAAAGAAAATCGCCGGACTCGTACGCGCCCAAGAAGACAAGATTCGCGAGATGAAATCCAAGCTCGCCGAGATGAGGCGCCAGCTTAAGCCTGCAAAGGTGAAAGACTACCGCTTCGAAGGCCCTTGGGGCGAGCCGGTTGCGCTCTCGCAACTCTTCGGTCAGCACAAAGAGCTCATCGTCATCCACAATATGGGGACCCATTGCCCGTATTGCACGCTCTGGGCGGATGGATTCAATGGCATTTTGAAGCATATCGAGAATCGCGCAGCCTTCGTTGTAGAGTCCATGGACCCATCAGATGTTCAGCTCAAGTTCGCTTCGGACCGAGGGTGGAAGTTTCGCATGATCTCTAGCCGCACCAGCTCTTTTCGCAAGGACATGGGCTACGGCAAGACGCGGGCGAGCGTCGCGCCTGGCATGTCCGTGTTTCGCAAAGAACGAGATGGCAGCATCACCCGAGTCTCGGACACATCGTTTGGTCCCGGGGACAACTTTTGCCCGCTCTGGGACTTGATTGATATGCTTCCTGATTCGCAGCCCAATTGGCATGCGAAGTTTTCTTACTTACGCTGACACTAGGACGCAACCTCTCCTAGGGACTAAAGCAGCAACCGCCCACCATCCACCACAAACACGTCGCCAGTCACCCATGCCGCATCTTCGCTCAGAAAGAAATGGATCGGCCCTGCAACATCTCGCGGATCCCCTACGCGTCCGAGCGGAAAAGTGGCGCCTCGCTTGGCGTAGAACTCCTCAAGCTCGGATTGACTCTGATGATAAGCCTCATGAAGCGGGGTGCGCACGATACCTGGGCACACGCAATTGATCGTGATGTTGTCACGTCCGAGCTCTTTGGCGAGCGTCTTTGTGAGATGGACCATCGCCGCTTTGGAAACCGAGTAGGCCAGCGCGAAGTGATTGGGCAATAATCCAGCCGTAGAAGACACGTTGACGATGCGACCGCCATCGCGGCCTTTGGCCATGATCTCGACCACAGCTTGAATCAAGAAAAACGGCCCCTTGAGATTCACTGCCATGGCTTCATCCCAAGAAGCTTCTGTCGTGTTGGAGATACCTCCAAACGGGTAAATGCCCGCGTTGTTGACCAGGCCGTAGATGCCCTTATGGGTGAGCGCGATTTTCTCGACGGTTTTTTTGATCTGCGCTGAATCTCTAAGATCACAAACGGCGATAGCGACCTGATCCGACGGTCCTCCTAGTTTCTTCATCGCGTCTTCGAGCTTGTTGCGGCTGCGGCCGAGGAGCACGACACGGTAGCCCTTCGCTTCAAGCAAGCGCTCTGCGGTCGCAAATCCGATCCCGCTGCCGCCACCTGTGATGAGGACTGTCTTGAGTTGAACCTTTTCCGAAGGCATCGCCTAACCCCCTTTTTTTGAGGCCAAACCCTACCCGGGAGGCCTGGCTACAAAGTAGCTCAAGTGGCTCCATTTTCTATCGAAATTTCAGGACGTTGCGACGAAACTTAAATTAATAGTATACTATTACGATAAGGTATTGGATGGGGTACAACAAAACTCTAAGAACCGCCTTGGATTGCATCCAAGCGTTGCCACCTTTTGGGCTCCGAGCCATGGCGATGTATGCCCTCCTTTTCACCTCTGCCCACCTGACCGGGTGCGCCTTTGGCACAACGCCTAAGGCCAAGTCGCTGGTTACCACTTGCGTGCTCCCTACAGAACAAGCCGGAACTCTCGCTGGCCACTGGCGCACAACCCCAGTGCCTCTCGCGTTTCATCAGGGCGACTTCTCTGCTGAAGAGCTCAACGCAATCACCGCTGCAGCCGACGCATGGAATGCCTTCTTCACCGCCTCTCAAGGAATCACAGTCCTCGACTACGGCGCTGCCGGCAACGCTCGCACGTCCTCAGCCGCTGTCCCAGGAAACGTCTGCGCCCAAGGCATTTTGCAGGGAACTTCGTTCAACGGGCAAGTCGTCATCTACAAACAAAGCACATGGCCTCATCCCGGCACCGTCAATAGCACCATCGCTCTCACCACCTTTTGCACGACTCCCGGAGCACCTACGCCACAAGTTCCGCTGCCATCGACCTATATGGCCTATATGGAAGTCAACGCGCAGGGATTTTTTTCGGCAGGCCGCAAGGTGCCCGATCTTCAGACAATCATCCTCCACGAGTTTGGCCATCTTCTCGGCCTGCTGCATAGCTGCGATTCGGGGACAACCAAGCCGGGCATGCCGGATTGCCAGAAGCCTGAGCTAAAACAGGAGTTCTCTGAGGCCGTCATGTTCCCTGTCTTTGGCTTCAACGAAGACGCCACCGGCGAACAGAGGCGCGAGCTCACGAGCAATGACCAGGGCCGCGCCAATTGCCTGTATCAGAAAAAATAGCCTCGATTCTGCGGTATTTTAAATAAATTATATTTAAATGATAATAAAATCAAGGATTTAGAGAAGTAATGAATAGTTGATTAATTTTATACACTATTGATACACTGGATATCTAAGGTTTAGGGGAAAACTTGAAATCAATTCTCGGACTAAAATCAGGCGCCGCCTGGCTTCCGCGTTTAGCGGTGGTCCTGCTGACTCTTGCGTCCACCGCCTGCCTCCCCACCAACAACCTCAAGTCGCTCAACACTTCAAGCAACGGCACTTCCAGCACGACCAGCGGCGGCGGCACCACCTCCTCAAGTGACTCAGCTCAAGCACCCTGCACTCTCTACGATATCGCAAACCCAACGCGTGGGATCTGCGTGGGTTGCTTTCAATCCATTCTTAGAACTTCCTGCCCTGGAAAATCCACCTTCGCCTCTTGCGCCGATCCCACAGTCAGAAACAGCTACATCAACATGATCAACCAGTGCATCGTTCAAACCACGACCGCGGGCTTCACCTGCGCCCTCACGAGTTGTCCAAGCGGCCAGATACTCAACGCAACGACTTGCCGCTGCGACATCCCCGCTCCAAGCCCTACCCAAACGGGCGGCACGCTCTTCATCGATTCGGGCCAGACCAACTTTGGCCCGCCGATCGTCTCGGTTCCGTTTCCTAGCACCGGAGGATTAGGTAACAACTTGGTTGCATCGGGAAACTCAGTGAACGATTGCCGCGGAACTTTTCCGCTGAATTTCAGCATCCTGAATCGCGGCAACACGGTCTTTAGGCTAAACCAATACGGCACGCCTCAGTCTTCTGCGGTGGCCAATCCTGCAGGCGCTGGATACATCCCAGTGGTTCTGCCTGCGCCTCGCGCGCTGACCAACTCGGAGATCGCGTCGGCTCCGCCGGGATCCAATGCGCAGGCATTGATTGAGTTTCATACGGGTGGGGTGAATGAGCTGGGGGGGCGCGCGGGCTTCGACACAGCACCCACTGGCGCAAACATCTCGTACATCACGACTGTGTCGGGCGATGGGACGGCCTCTTTGACTGGAGACACTACCGCAGCGACTGGGGCGACTTGGACCTCTCCCGGATTTGGAGCTCGCGATGTCAACGGTAACATCTATTTTACCGATGCTGTTGCGCACGTCGCGCGCGTGATTTGTTACAGTCCCTCGGCGAATCACCCTTTCTGTCCGAGCAATGCAGCGGGAATCCCAGGTGTAGCCATCACAGCGGGAACGATTCGACATATCGCCGGAGTAAACGGATCTGCGGGCAATCCCACTGAAGGAAACCCAGCGACTTCTGAACGCCTCAACTCCCCGCATGGAATCGCGGTAGACTCGAATAACAACGTATACATTGCCAGCTCGGGCTCCCATGCGATCTACGTCATCTGCGGTGCCACTGACGCGGGACGCTGCCACACGGCGGCTATTAACGGCCTCAATTTCCCCATGGGGATTGACGTCGAAACCAACGGAGATTGGGTCAATATTTACGTCGCTGATTTTCAGAATCATAGGATTCGCGTTCTCTGCGAATGGACATCTGGCGCTTGCACCGCTGGCACTAATCGAACCCTCCTTGGCGACGGCACGGCGGGATATAACAATATCAACAATGCTGCTGCTTCCGGATCTCAGGCTTTTCTACCTACCGATGTAAAACTGAACTGGAACAAGAACCTTGTTTTTGCCGACAGCCGCAATCACCTCATTCGTGCCATTTGTGTCACCGCTACGACCCTGGACTTCTGCTCGACAGCCACAGGCCCAACCACTGTAGTACCCGTGGTCCTCACTCTCGTAGGAACGACGCCGATCAGCGGAGTCCCTCAGCCCGGGAGCAACTCAAATGGCGTTCTCGGTCCATCGGGATCGATCACATATCCCACGCAGATCGCTATTGCCAAAAAGACCGCGGACGACGTGGTGGCAGCAACACCCTTGGCAAGCACTCCTAACTTCAATAATTTCCGGGA
>CAZGCK010000005.1:13466-65941 GCA_964524175.1 uncultured Bacteriovoracaceae bacterium
GTCTTTACGCAAAGACTCTTGCCCGGATCCCTGTTGCTGGGCCAAGCCACGCCACTAGCTATCCCAGGACTTACAAATATCGTAAATATGCACATGGGCTTTGGCCATACTTGCGCACAGGACTCGACCGGCAGAGTGAGCTGCGTTGGAGACAACATCAATGCGCAAATGGGTAATCCCGCAGCTACGAATCCTCAAAGCGATGTACTCACTCCTTCCAATTTGCCTATCGGAAGAGGACACTTAGGCGGGGGAACAGAGCAAACCTGCTCAGCTAACAATGCTGGAGGCGGGCTGCTCTGTTGGGGCAGAAATTCGAGCGGACAGTTTGGAAACAACTCGACCCAGAATCCTTCTGCCCCTACTGGTGTTTCGACTAGCTTCAGCCTCGGAACCTTTAGCTCCGCAACTCTGCATTCAAACCGAATCTTTGGCGGCGAGTCTCACCTCTGCTACGTCAATGAAGGCGCCACTTGGGGAGGCAATACCGGTATTTTTTGCAGTGGAGATAACTCTTTTGGGCAGCTTGGCGAGGGGGGAGGAACTTTCACCAGCCGCACACAGCTACAAGCAACCGGAGTCGTGACCGCCGGCATAGCAGGTATGACTTCTGGCTCTGACTTCGCAGCGGGAGCAAATCATAATTGCATGGAGGCCCACATAGGGGCCAACTCAGAAATCTATTGCTGGGGAGGAAACGGAAGCGGCCAGTTAGGTTCTGGGGTGGCAGGCACCCCCGCCCGTCTTGACACTCCTACTTTAGCGCTCGGCCCCATCGCAAACGCAGACTTTCAAATCGCAGCGGAAGGGGACCACACTTGCGCAGTCGATCGAAACACCGACATCCTCTATTGCTGGGGAAGTAACACATCAGGTGAATCCCTTACCGGAACCACCTCTGCTTCAGTTGATGCCCCGACTCAGGTTGCAACCAGTGTGGACGAAGTGGCGTTAGGAATTAGCCACGGGTGTTTGCTAGATACTTCCGGACGCGTCCTTTGTTGGGGCACCAATGCTGCCGGTCAGCTGGGAAATGACGAAGTTCCAAGTTCGTTGACTCCTCTTCAAGTAGTGGGCCTCCCAGCTGGCACCGTTCAGCACATCTTTGCAGGAGGCAATCAAACATGTGCCACAATCACTCTGACTTCGACTGGAGCTACTGTTCCTTATTGCTGGGGAGACAACAGACTTAAGCCACTCGGCAACCCAACTGCAAATACGAGTGCATCCGGGAATTTACTCTCCCTCTATTGCGGAGATAATCGGTCCCTGGCTGCAAATACGGGGGTAGAAGTCAAATCGATCGGACTCTGCCGCGGAGTGACCACCCCAGGTACGGTCTTCACCGTTGCGGGCGCCCCAGGAGCTGCCGGCCTCGGCACCACGGGCACGGGTGACGGAGGATTTGCCCGGTTTGCTAGGTTTGCATCGATCTACGGCGTGACCTATGACGGAATGAAGAACCTCATCGTCAGCAGCGGTGGTTTTGCTGATGCCAACGGAATCGAACACGCCGACTTCAGCCTCCGTCTCATCCAGGGCGAAGTCATCGGCCCGCTCATCGGCGCCAAGTACAGCTTTACCGACAGCAACAACCTCACTTCGCACTATTGCTTCCGCGCTAAAGCGGGTACGCGCTGCGACTCCTCGGGCACTTGCTCGTGCCGAATGGCCCAGCCCACGGATGAGGTCAACACCAACTTCTGGATCAACGTCAGGGAATCGGACACCTGTCCTTAATAGCACTAGGCTCTGAGCCACTGGACTTTCGCACAAGCCTAGGCGACACGAGAAGCATCCTCATGGCAATCCTTGCGCCTCACATTATCTTCGAAGACACTCACCTGCTCGTGATCGACAAGCCTGCCGGACTTCTCAGCCAAGGCGAGCGCACGGGCGACGACAACTTGGTGGATTGGCTGAGACAGTACTTGGGTCGGCCTTACGTGGGCCTCGTCCATCGACTGGATCGCAATACATCGGGTCTCATGGTGGTCGCCAAGCGCACTAAGTCCGCTCAGCGCCTCACCGAATCTCTCCAAAAAGGCGAGCTTGAACGAGAGTACCTGGCTTGGCTGGTAGGCGAATTGCCGATGGGCTCCACGCATCGATGGAGCCACTGGCTGCTCAAGGACGGAGACACTAACCGAGTAAGGGTCGTCGCTCGCGCAGGCGGTGGAGCCAAAGAAGCCGTGCTTTACGCTACGGCAATTGCTCGAGGCCAGTGGGAGGGACATCCGCTCACCTTGACCGAGCTCAAGCTTGAGACCGGTCGCTCGCACCAGATCCGCGTTCAGTCCTCGTATGCGGGCTATCCCGTACTGGGAGACTCAAAATACGGCGCGTCGCGCGCGCCTTCACCTAGCCTTGTACCTCGCTTCGAGCGCACGGCGCTTCATTCGCATCGCCTAAGATTTCCGCATCCGATGGCTAAGACTGAGTGGCTCAGTTTTGAATCTCCTCTTCCCGAGGATCTTTCAAAAATCGCGCGAATTCGCGCAAATTCTTGAGACTCAAGCTGTTCGTCGCTTGCAATTCTCATCCACTCTGGGTATCCGGCGACGTAAGTTCAATTGAATCTGATTTTCGGGGGATTTTTTATCATGCGTAGTGTTTTGTTTTCGCTTTGCCTTGTCAGCCTTCTTGCAGCTTCTGGTCTCGCTCGCGCTGATGTCGTTCAACTCGGACGCGCAGACCTTGCAGATGCCTATCGCGAGAGCCTCTTTCGTTTTGACGCACCTACCGGTCGCGCTTGGCTCGAAGTTCGCCTCTCGATCCCAAGAGAAGAGGGTAACGGAACCGGTTACCGCACTCGCTGGGTCAAACTGACAGTGCCTGGTCTCTCGTTCGACGCTAAAGCAGCTCAGATCGTCTTCAACGGTGAGAAGAAAGTTGTTTGCGGCACTGCTTACGGCAACGGCTCCAGCACCGCACTGAAGCTCACAGGCTCCTGTTTCGTCTACCGGACTTCGGGCTGGGCGTGGAACCGCGCGCTCTACTTCAAGGCCGAGTAACTCTGAATTTCTCGATTTTTGGGCTCCCACTTCCAAGTGGGGGCCTTTTTTTTATTCTTTCGCCAAACACTCACACTCGTTTTTTCAGTCCAAAGTATTTACACCAGTAAAATTTACCTATCTAAAAACCGAAACAGAATAGAAATTTTACTTCAAAAAATCTCATTCTCACTTTGTCCACCGAGAATGATTGAGGTTTTTATGAATTTAGTTTGTGTAATATTTACGTTTGACTCATGACGTAATGCAATATAGATCAGGCCTCCACTTCTCGAATTGATTTGAGAGGTGATTTTTGGAGGAGGAGAAATCATGAAAAAAGCAATGTTGAGTGCGCTTTCCGTTCTGTCCTTGGCAATGACTGTCCCATCGTTCGCGTACGATAGCGCGAGCCAGCCGCCTGCTGTCGTGGACTCAGACAACGCTGCAAGTAGCGATAACGCTGGAGGCCAAGGAAATGGTGCGAGCCGGCAAGCCCAGCGGCAACTTTCTGCAGATTGGGTCCCAATCGTCAAATGCACGAACGAAATCTCTACAACCATCGGTTTCGACACCCATCCTACTCCGCCAGAAAACGTGGTCGAGTTCTCCATTCAAAGAAACAAAACGGTATCGGAAGTCATTCGAGTGGTCATTGAGCGAAAAGGACTGAGCCCCCAAGTGGTGCAAAACGTGTCCCTGGGCTTTAACGACTCTAGGACACTCTCTCAGTTTTTTGTTGAACCCAATCCCGAAGAGTTCTTGATGCAGATCATGGGCTATAAAACCGGATTTAGGCTCGAGTTCAAATTTGCCCGCTATCGCGAGGAAAGCTCAGGCGGGCAGATCGAAATCCGAAACATGTTCTGCAAAGAACTTGAAAACCCTAACGTCACTTACTTGTGATCGCGGCGCGATCGCAATAGCCAGCCTTTGAGATAGCGATCCTCGGGTCGCTGAAGAGAAGTAGGAAACGTCTCGGGCAAATCGATGCGCGAAAGAATCTCAAGAGAGACTCGAGCTTCTTTCGCAGCCAACGACACCTCCGATGCGTATCGCTCCCAGCTCACGTTGGCTGAGTTGATCGAGGTTGCAAGCATGCCTCCATCCGAGAGCACGGCAAGAGCCAAAGCATGGAGCTTGCCTAGATCTTTGGAGGTCGAAAAACTGCCGCCTTTTTTCGAGCGCGAGAAAGATGGCGGATCCAAGATCACGCAATCGTATTGCTCCCCTGCTCGCTTGAGCCTAGGCAGCCATTCAAAGACGTCGCCCGAGATGAAGCGCCCCTTCTGCTCGTCCAGTTGATTGGCTCGCCAATTGCCCTGCGCCCATTCAGTGGTCGGACCTGAGAGATCCAGAGTGGTCACCTCTCGGGCTCCGCCCAGAGCAGCTGCTATAGAAAGACTGCCGGTATAGGCAAAAGTGTTGAGGACTTTCCACCCTTTCGCGCGCGCTATCAGCCACGCACGCAAAGGGGCATGATCCAAAAACAATCCGGGGTGCCGAGCTCCTGCGAGCTGAATCAGAAATCGAGCCGCACCTTCTTTGACCTCGAACCGACCTTGAGGCGCTTCACCCCATAGCGTCTGAGGCAAGGGAGGTACGCCTTTTTCGGGCCGCCCCAGATGCACGACCGAACGCGCGCCTTTTGCCACTAAGAATTCGACGAAACCCGAAAGCAATGCGGGCGAGCTTTTCGCCCCTTCCCACTCGGTGACCCAGTAGTGCTCGCCAAACCGATCCACCGCGAACTCACGCGCGGATCCACTTCCCTCACCCGGCCCGTGAAACACTCGAAGCGCACCATCGGCGACAAATAAGCCAGCCCTCTCACGCCACCGCCAAGCTCGATCAAGATCTTGCGAAACGCCAGTCATGCTCCACCCTCCTGGCTTCGCATGGCGGTGAGGTACGCACGCTTCCGGCGTGCGTCTTGATACGATTCGCACAATTGTGCAGGAACGCCTTTCATGCTTCACCCTTAAAATACTTCACCCAGCCCGAAAAATCCTCGGGCCACGGTGCTTCAAAAACATTTCCATCTGGAAGCTCGAGCCTCGACGCATGCAAGGCTACTCTTCCGATCTGCAAACCCCTGAACTCGCGGGGTCCTCCGTACTGAGAGTCCCCCAAAAGAGCATGCCCTTCTCCTGAAAGATGAATCCTAATCTGGTGGCGCCGCCCAGACAGCGGGGTCGCACGACCCAAGAAACTGCCTGAGTATCGTTCACGAACCTCGACCTGGGTCACACAAGGCAGCTCGTGCACGGGCGTACTGATTCTCAAAAAAGGTATGCGCAAACTCCCCAGGGCCAGCAAGTCATAGGACTTCTTCACCCGATGCTCTTGAAACCAAAGACTCGCCTCGCGATGGGCCTCCGCCGTAAGAGCAAGGAGCACGACACCGCTCGTTTCTCGATCGATGCGATGGACGGTCCAGACGCTGCCGTGAGCCTTGCGCGCCCAATCGACCAACACTGGGACATCGGCTGACCCACGCCCCGGGATAGTGAGCCACCCAGAAGGCTTTGAGACCGCCAGCCAGCGATCCGTCCGCGCTATGACGCTTGGCTCTACACTCGATTGATCCGCGGTTGCCATGGTGATAGATCTTTACCATAGGAAAACGCCCCTGATGACTGAAGATTCTCCTCAAAAACCACCCCGTGGACTTCGCTTCTGGCTGAAGCTCATCGCGGCTACTCTTGCAGTACTCGCGGCTCTAGGCGCGCTATTGGCACGGGGTCCTGATCGCGAGCTCATTTTTGTGCGCGAGGTCCCGACAACTATTCCTGTGGCGACTCTGAACAAGAGCGTTTGGGCGCTGTCGAATTGGAAAGACTGGTTCTTTAAAGTCGTGGATGTCCAGCGAGTCAACATCATGGGCCAATCCTTGGCGACCAAAGATCAGGTCATCGTCCAGGGAGCCCTTCTTGAGCTCAAGCTCGACCCCAAAAAGCCCTTCAAGCGCCCCTTTGAGATTCATGCGGTCGTCACCGAGTACGTGCCTGAAAAAAGCTTCTCTCTGAGAGTCACAAAGGAATCGACGGGGAGACTCGAAAAACTTTTTAAATCGCTCGAGTGGAAAATTGAGCTCATCCCACAGCCCAGCGGCGAGACGCTGATTCGAGGCACGGAAACGGCTCGGACTTTTGGCTGGAGAGCCAGACTCCTTGCCTCGCTTGCGGAGCGAATCCTGCTCAACCAGGTTTTCTATCCGGATCTCATACGGCTAGGCAAGATCACGCAGCCACACGGTCCAAACCCGTGGGCTCCTTACTGATGGGGGCTTCTGCAAAGTCTTTGAGCGGAACCCAGCCCTGAATCGTGCTGCCGGAGCAGACCCACGCACCGGGCTCCAAGGCACCCCTCGAGTATGCCGTGCGAATGAAGCCTTCGGTCAGAGGTCCGTGCACCATTTTTCCGTCAAAGACCCAGTGTTTAGCCTCTGCGATCACCGCATTGGGATTGTTGGGATCGGGGTTTGAGGTCGACCCCGTGAAGATCGAGGACGAGGAGATCTTACCCGCCTTGCCACTCTCCTCTGACCAGCACTCCGAATCAAAATCGAGCTCTTGCGAAAAAAGCATCCCAGCTATCTCGAGCGCAGTGAAGGGTCCTACGATTTGAGATCCGTTGTTCACTGACCATCGCAAAGACACGGCCTCAGGGGCTGTAATATGAATCCTCGTCTCTCCCGAGGTGATTCGCCCCGATTGAGCGAAGCGGCCGGTTTGGCTTTCGCCCCGCAGGTCGCCTTCGACCGTATAGTACGCGGTCAGTCCAGAATCCTCAGTGAGCTTGGTCTCGCCCATGAGTTTGCCCTCAATCGATTTAGGCATCGACTTGAGGATCGAATGCGAAATCAAGAGGCGATGACCTTCTCTAAAGCCGATTCGATCCAAGGCGCGAGCGCGTGCAAGAGCTTCACCCACGGCGGATGGCATGATCGAATCTCTTGGGCCAATACGGGCCAACAGCGCACGCCCCATATGAAGCCCCATACCAAACGAGAGGGCCTTCTTTCCATCCAGCTTGCGCGATTCATTTAGGTTCTCCAGATCGCGCACCAAAGCCTGGACACATTCTAAGGATCGCGAAGCCTCAGCCTCGATCTCAGCCGGCGTCTCGAGCTTGCCGCTCCAATAAGCGATGAAGGAGACTCCGCCATAACGCTCGAACTCCGCCCCTCGCTCGCGCACTCGCGCTGCTGCGAACTCCAAAAACTCGTTGAGCGCTTGAGCCGCCTCCTCGGGGCCCAGAGCTTCGAGCATCTGATTGAATCCACGAAGCGATCCATGCAGAGCAATGACGGCCTGGTCGCGAGGATCCGCTTGAGGGACCGCCAGAGCCGGAGCATTCGACACCTCAATGCGCCGACCGCGCGCTCCGAGCAACGCCAAACCCAAGAGCGTAAAAAACGCCACACCTAGATAGAACAGGATCAATCGACGGGTCGCAGCCATTCCCAAGGTGGCTTGAGACTCAGGGATGGTCGCCAGAACCGTAAGCATGCCGGCCTCTACTCGCCTAAAGCCACCAAACACGAGGGTCCCATCTTCTTGCCGAAATTCTGCTTGGCTCCCACCCATGCGACTTGCCTGTGCAGCGGCAAAAAGGCTCGCGATTGGACCAGAAGTGGGCTTTTCTCGAGTCCCTAGCTTTCCATGATCAGAGTGCGCAAGCGTAGTCCCTTCGACGTCGATGAGAATCGCCTGCGCGAGCTTGTCGGGAGAGAACGCTTTTTGAAATTTATCCAGACTCAAGTGAGCCACCACGATCTCTGCGCCTTCGCCGTTTCCTAAGGGCGCTGCGACCAGAGCGACGCCCGCCTGATCAGGGCCTTTCCCCGCAAGCACTATCGGATAGCCTTGAAAAGCCGGCATGATCCGACTCCGTTCTTTCTCCTCTTGGCTAAGAAGGCGATCCAATAAACCGCGATCTCTGGCCTTATATCGCGCATTAATCGCCAAAAAACTTCGCTCAGGGAGCGACTGGGGATCCGCGCGACGCCAGATGGCGATGTCAGAGATGTCAGGATCCGTCACGATCGAGCTCACAGAGTTCGCTGCAGATGCCGCCCGGGCTGCGATGGTGAGTGCTTCGTTCACTGGAGAGGCGTGATCCTCCGCCATCGCTCGAAGCTCCAACTCCTGCTTGCGCTGCAAAGGCACGAGCTGTTCAAGAGCGACTTGTCCAAGCATCATGACAAGATCATCGATCTCGGCCCTGACGTGAGAAGCGAGTAACGCCGCCGTGTCACCAATGGACTGCTGAACGTACGCGCGGTTCTCCCGCTCCATCGCTCGCCACGTGATGAGCACTCCACCCAACGCGACGCCAAGCCCAGTGAAGGCAACGACGAGGCTCGGCCACAGAGCACTCAAACGAATCGATTTCAGGCGAGCTAAAAAATTACGCACTCCTAGGAGTATCGGCCTTTCTTTTCGAGCGCTTGAACCGAGCGCTTGAACCATCGGGTTATCATCATAAACTTTGGGAGGTGGTATGCCTAAATTAAGACGACGGTATTTTGGCGTTTGCCTGATGGCTTTCTTCACCTTTGCCTCAAGCGCTGGGGCCGAAAGCATAAAAGTTGCGGCTGATCCCTGGTGCCCTTTTACCTGTCAGGCAAAATCTGACAGCCCAGGGGTTTTAATAGATGGACTTACAAAGGTGTCGCTTCCCTCAAAGACAAGGGACTTGGCGCTGTGAAGGATTATTCCTACGTCGAACCCATTGATGGTTATATTTCCAAGTCAAAAGACTCGTCTAAACTCGACCTAATCACCGGAACAGATACGGGCGAGCGATTGCTTCGAAAGCTAAAAGACAAGCGTATTGAGCTCATGATCGAAGATGAGTCGGTGGTGAAGTCTTTGTTAAAGATTCACCCTGACCTTCAGGCAGCTGGAATAAAACAAGTTGACTGCTTGAAAGCACAGCCGCTTTGCGTTGCCTTCTCTCCAGCCAATAAACTTTCAAAAGTCTGGGCTGAAAAGTTTTCTGAGGGGATGAAAAAACTTAAATCTGGAAAGCGCGTTCAGGAAATATACTCCAAATACGGCTTAGGCCCTTAGGACTAGCTGCCAATTCGGCTGAAAGCGAAATCGCTAGACGCTAGCTACCGTTTTTAAATGGGAAGCTTTCGGGCGTCCTTCTGCTGAAGGTATGCACGAAAATCGGCATGTAAGTCTTCGATCTTTTTTAACGACTCCATGGTTTTATTAAGACGGGTGATGCAAAGCTCTCGATCCAGCTCGGTGCCATCAGTTTTCGTAAATTCACTTTGAATTTTCTTAATCGCACCTTTGGCGACGGTTAACGGAGTTGCCAAATCGTGCAGAAATTTGCGTTCGGGAGGGATATCTTCCATACTTTGTCCCATCGGCTATTCAGGACGTTTTATTTAGTCGCCTGTCGGACCACCAGGCTGCTTGAACTTGCGATTACACGCCGCCAAAGACCTGCCGCGAGTCTAGATGACGTGTTACCCTAGGAGCATGACACCTCGAAACGACACCCCCCGACACCCCGGACAGCCGCTTCTCAATCCCGAATTTGTCCACGAAGGGCTTGGATTTCCTCCACTAGGGGGGCGTGCCGTGCATGATCCCCACGTTCCCTTCACGTCTGTGACGACAGACTCTAGGGCTGCAACAGCGGGATGCCTTTTTGTAGCGGTGAAGGGTGAGAAATTTGACGGTCATGATTTTATCCCCGCGGTTCTCGAAAAAGGAGCCCGTGGGATCATCTGCAAGCGAGGGACTCAGATTCCTGCTCAAAAAAATCTACACATCTATGCCGTAGAAGACACGGTGCAGGCCTATCGAAAACTTGGCGCTGCCTGGCGCAGGGAGTTTTCGATTCCTGTAGCGGTAATCGCAGGAAGCGTCGGAAAAACTACGACCAAGGAAATTCTCGCGGCAGTTTTGCGAGGCAAGTATCCTCAAGTGCTGCGCACGCAGGGCAGCCAAAACGGATTTTTGGGCATTCCCATGACCCTGCTTGAGCTGCGACCTGAACATGGAGCTGCAGTGATCGAAGTGGGGATCGACGAGATCGGCACCATGCAGGGCCACATGTCATTGGTCAACGGAACCACAAGCCTACTCACCGCGATCGCTCCCGAACACCTCGAAAAACTCATCGACCTTCCGTCCGTCGCCCGCGAAGAGGGCATTGCCTTGAGCGCGGTTGCGCAGTCCGGAGGCACAGTGGCGATCAACCTCGATGACCCCTGGATCAGGCCTCATTTTGCGACTCTAAAAGGAACGGGGCATAAGATCGGCTACACAATGACCGGAGTCACGCCCTCGAGCGGCACATCCTCAGACGAGCACCTCCAGGGGACGCTCAGCGCCGACGCAAAGTCCTTGAGCGTGAGCGGACTCAGGGGCAAGGAGATGGCCAAGTTCGAGCTACCACTGCCCGGCCGCCACAACGCGGGCAACCTGCTTGCGGCAGTAGCACTCGCTCATGGAATGGGCCTAACGCCTGAGCAGATGGCCATTGGACTCGCGACTTTCAAGGGTGCGGAGGGCCGCTCAGAGCTTCGCACCCTGACGGGCCCCACTCCTGTCGTCTGCGATTATTACAACGCGAGCCCAGCCTCTATGGAAGCGGGCATAGATCTACTGACCCAAGTTCACGGCGGACGAAAGGATCGTGCGCGCTGGGCGTGCCTGGGCGATATGCTCGAGCTCGGCACAGAAGAAGAGCAGTATCACCGCAAATTGGCCGAACCCATTCTCAGAAGCGGCATTGAGAACGTCCTTCTGTATGGACCGCGCATGCAAGCTCTCTACAACGAGCTCACGGCAAAAGGCTTTTCGGGCGGGATGCTCTCTCACCACTCCTCGCATGAGTCGATAGCCAATGAAGTGGTTTCTAAAGCCAGACCAGGGGATGCGATCCTGATCAAGGGCTCTAGAAGCATGAAAATGGAAGAAGTTTGGAAGAGGATCGAAAAATCCTGGCCTAAAACCCCTACTCGGTGACATGAGAGGGCTGATGAGTCGCGCCGAGAGGGCCAAAATCCTCACTCCCACGCCTGAAAACATTTGTCTTGCTGCTGAAGCTTTGCGCAGAGGCGAAGTCGTAGGCATGCCCACCGAAACCGTCTATGGGCTCGCAGGATCGGCATTTGATCCGGCGGCGCTTGCCAGGATTTTTGAGGCAAAAGAACGCCCAACGTTCGATCCTTTGATTGTTCACGTGCCACCGGGCCCTCCCAGCAATGTGGTGGCTTGGCTCGAGAGCCTCAGGCTGGTCGATAGCACTCGACTGAGTCCTCAAGCTTGCGAGCGAGTCGAAGCGCTGGCACGCTCTTTCTGGCCTGGACCCCTCACCCTGGTTTTGCCTAAGCATGCGGATGTGCCGGATCTCGCGACCAGCGGGCTCATGACGGTTGCCTTGCGAATGCCCAAGCATTCGATCGCCCAGGCACTGATCATGGAGGCTCGTACTCCTCTGGCGGCACCAAGCGCCAACCGCTTTGGCCGCATTAGCCCCACCTCTGCAACAGCCGTTGTTGAAGAGCTTGGAGACCGAATCGACTGGGTGCTTGACGGTGGCCCCAGTGACGTGGGCGTCGAGTCAACCGTGATTCGGGTCGAAGAAGACGGTCAGCTGATACTGCTCAGACCGGGTGGTTTGGCGCGCGAAAGCATAGAAGCAGCGCTAGGAGCGTCGCTCCACAACGCCCCGTCGCGGGTGGGGTCCCATCTAGGCACCGGGGCTGCGCAAGTCTCACCTGGGATGCTGGAGAGCCACTACGCCCCGAGCAAGCCCCTTTATCTACTGCCAGGGCCCATCGGCGCTTTGACTCCAAAACAGTGGGCAGCGATTCAATCTCAGACAAAGAATGCTGCATTTCTGCTGATGGAATCACGTGAGGAAAAACTTGTAGCCGCTCATTTCGAAGGGCAAACCTCGGTGCGCAGTCTTTGCGCTGGCAGCCAGCTCCCATCCGCCAACCTCGCAGCACGCAGGCTTTTTGCCGCGCTTCGAGAGCTCGACGGATCCTCCGCCTCAGTGATTTTTTCTGAACCCTGCCCGTGGATCACAGGACTCGGGCAGGCGATCGCTGATCGCCTCAAACGGGCAAGCCGCGGAGAAATCAAGTAACGGCGAGCACTCGAGCGAAAACCTAGGGGCTCTTGAGCTTACCCCATTCCAGGCATCGCAAAATCCAGGCCCCCATCCACGCAGATCGTCTGACCCACGATCCAGCTCGACTGGGGTGAACATAAAAACAAAATCGCCTCAGCGATCTCTTCAAGAGTGGGTTCGCGCTTGAGCGGCACGACGTGCGCAAAGGTCGTGTTTACCTTTTCAAACATCGGTCCCAAATACTTCTGCGTGGATTCGGTCCTCAAGAACCCGGGATTCACTCCGTTCACGCGGATTTTTCGAGAGGCAAGCTCATGGGAAAAATAGGCGGTCAACGTTTCGAGCGACGACTTGGCCGCGCCTAAGAGTCCGTGTCTTGGAACGGCCTTGAGCGTGTCCATTCCACTCACGGTCACGATCGCTCCGCCCAAAGACATAAGCTTGGCTGCGCGCTGGGCTCCGCGAATAAACGACTTCACTGTAATATTGAAAGTCTTGTCGACGTGATGAGGCTGAATTTCCATCAAACTCTTAAAAGCGGTAGCTGCCGCATTGTGAATGTAAATATCCAAGCCGCTCCCGTCTGCTTCAACAGCGTCAAAGAGGCGATCCGCTGCACCGTCCTCCGAGAGATCACTTGCGATCGTCTGGCAGCGGGGGCCTAGCTTCAAAATCTCCGCCTGCGCCTGAGCAGCCGACCCCTCGTCGGATCGGTAGGACAAGTAGAGGCGCGACACACCTTCTTTTGCTAAGAGCTTGGCCGTCGCCAATCCCAAACCTTTGGTGCCACCTGTGATCAAAGCAGTTTTGCCAGCAAAACGATTCATGCGGAGCGCTCACTTTCGAGTTCATAGTAAGCGAGCGAAGAGGTCCTGCAAGTTAGATTTTTGAGATCCCCGTAAGTAAACTCTTCGGCCTTCAATCGATGCGTCAAGATTAAGTCGCTTCACTTAGAACCCGCGCTGCCCTACACTCCCTTCATGCGCTGGCAGTGGGTTAGTTTCTTCGCGGCTTTTCTGTCGGTTTTTTCTGCCTGCGGCGGCGTCTACACTTCAAAGTCCAACTTCGGATACAACAACGGCGGATACACGAGCACCACCCCTATCGGCGCTAAAGGTTTGTTTGAAGGAACACGGTGGTCGACCCCGCCACCTGCGAACTTTACGACAGGCTACACAGCATTGACGCCCAGTTCTCCAGATCAAATGCTCCATATCGGCACCGTGGGCAACACCAACGCCTACCAGCTCGCAGAACACACGCCGCCTGGTTACGCCAGGATAGACCTCGTTTACAATCCAGGCACCGGATCCTCGATCAGCGCCTTTACCCACCTTCAATTCGTTGGGAGGATTTCCGGCGGAGGCATCAGCTGGTCAGCAGGATGCCCCACCAACTTTGAGACCTTAGGTGATTTTCAGGTACGCATCTATCGAGGCGGTTCGACTTATAGTTCAGCAACCTTTTTGAGCTCCGGCCCCGTGATGCAAAACGTCAGCCTCAGCAGCGTGGGTGAATTCAGCCCAAATCAAGCTCTGATCCCCATGGCGGGTGCGTTCAACGGAAACTTTTGGATCGTCTCGATCTCGTCGGGCTATCTTGGCGCGGTCAGCAACTTCTGCTCATCCATCCACGTACTAGAAGCCAACCTCTATCCGAGCGTTAATTAGACACCGAGCTTCAGGATCTTAAGGGACTTCTCAAGCTTCTGCGGATCAAACTTCTTAAACAAATTCTCGTCCAGCTGCTTGATCGCCGCGCGTTGACGCTCGACCAAAGACCCCTTGCCCTCACCTACGAGCTCGTCAAAGACATTGGCGATCTGGACAATGCGGGCCAGATCGTAGATCGCGCTTCCTCTGAGCTTCTTAGGAAATCCCGAGCCATCGTAGCATTCATGATGTTGAGCAATGATCAACTTCACTTCGTTGGGCACCTTCTGCTGCGCTTCGATGAGCTTGAGCCCCAATGCTGGGTGCTCCTTCATCTTGGTCTCGATCACCTCAGCCGTGTCGCCATCGTCAATCTCGACCTTGGGCTTGCCCAAGTCATGCAGCAGCCCACCCGTGCCGACATGCTGAAGAATCAACGCGTGCGAGTAGCCCATTTGCATTGCCAGATAGACGCTGAGCACGCTCACATTGACGGAGTGATCGACTGTGCCTTTGGAGTAAGTCTGGAGCTGAGATAAGGTCTGCACCGCGAACGGAAACTTCATCACTTCGTCGACCAGCTTTTTGCTCGAAGCCAGTGTCTGAGAGATCAGCTTGTCGGGATGAGGATGCTGAAAAATATCCATCGCTCGGCGATGGACGTCCTCACGAGCCTCTGAAAATGCCGCATTGGCAGGAGACAATGGAGGAGGCGGCGCCTCTCCTGCATGGCTCTTGGACCAAGCCAAGAAGCGATCCCGCTCCCTTTCGAGCACAAAAAGATTTTTGACTTTCTTAAACTCGAGACGATCGTAAGCCTGACGATCCATCACGTCACCCTCGGAGCGATAGGTGATGAATCGAAAGTCGATGTAGATATAGAGGCCGGCTGGCAAGGGTTCGCCGACCATAATGTCTTCTAGCGCGATGGTAAGGAACTGATCAGCCATGACTTATTCTAGGAGGCCCTGCTTCTCGATGCAAGAGGGGTTGCGCGAGTCAACGTTTCTCGCTAACTCCCAAACAAGATGATCCTTCGCTCCGAGCTTCGACATGCCTTTGAATTGGCAATTGAGCGTGCCGCATTTTATGAGGGCGCGACCTCGCCCAACCCGCCTGTAGGCGCTGCCGCAATCGATGCAACCGGACGCGTGATCTCAGTTCAAGCTCATGAAATGGCCGGAACCGCGCATGCTGAGGCGAATGTCATTGCCGACCTCGCTAAACGGAGCTTGTTGCGCGAGGCGCAAGCCCTCGCTGTTACACCCGAGCCCTGCAATCACCAGGGTCGAACCCCACCCTGCACTCAAGCGATCATTGAATCCGGCATTCGTGAAGTTTGGTTTGGCGCCCATGACCCCAATCCACGCGTAAAAGGAGCAGGCGCAGAGGCGCTTCGCCAGGCGGGGGTTCAAGTCTTTCTATGTCCAGACTCCGAGATTTCAAAAAAGTGTGCCTCACTGATCCGTGCCTTTTCTCATTGGGCGAGGACTGGGGTTCCTTGGGTCACGCTCAAAACGGCCCACCTAGGCTCCTACTCAGAGAACCTCCAATCGATGATCCCACCTCCCGACAGCAAGACCTTTACCTCTGCCCAATCGCTCCGTTTGGCTCACGAACTGCGACGAAGGTCGCCTGCAATATTGACCGGGAGCGGCACCATCACTGCAGATTCGCCCGAGTTTACAGTGCGTTACGTCAAAGATCATGATCTTTACTTAAAACATGTAAAGAAGCGCCGCCTTGTCGTAATGGATCGAAGCAGCAAGACCCCTGCAACTTGGATCCATGAGGCGAATGCGCGGGGCTTTGAAGTCTGGGTAAAAAAAGATCTGCGGGCGGCTCTTTTAGAACTTGGAAAAGAGGGCATCACAGAGTGTCTCATAGAGGCCGGCCCTCGACTGACGTCTGCCGTTCTTTCGCAAGGGCTTTGGAACGAGCATGTGATAATCATTCGCCCAAACGAGAATCTAAGGAGCGGATCGACTCAAGATACGGTCCGGATCGAGCAGAATGTTCACTGGAATTATTGAAAAAATAGGGACTCTCAGGAAGTCTGAGACAAGCCCTGAGCGTGAAGCAAAACTCGAGATCAGCACAGGTTTCATGGACCTGGCACTGGGAGAAAGCGTTGCCGTCAACGGTGTTTGCTTAACAGCGACGAAACTGGATTCGCAGGGCTCAGCTCTTTTTTACGTGAGCCGCGAGACGCTGGATCGCACCCAGCTAGGAGACCTGCGCGCGGGCGACACCGTCAATCTGGAGCGCGCTCTGACTTTGTCAGCACGGCTCTCGGGACACCTCGTGCAAGGACATGTCGATGGCGTAGGGCGATTGCTGAAGACCGCACCTGATGGTGAAGGCGTGCGAATTCAAGTCGAGATCCCTTCCCGCCTCGCCCGCTACTGCATTGAGAAAGGATCCATCGCGCTCAACGGAGTCAGCCTCACCATTAACTCCATCGAAGACGCAACGCATGTGAGCGTGATCGGCATCACGCTAATCCCCCACACCTGGAAACACACTCAGTTCTCGAATGCACGCCCAGGGGATACGGTGAACATCGAAGTCGACATGCTTGCCAAGTATGCTGAGCGCATTCAATCCCATCGCCCTACGGAGAAAACCCAATGACCGAGATCAGCAAAATCGACGAAGCCATCGCGCATCTGCGCAACGGCAAGATGATTATCCTTGTGGACGATGAGGAACGAGAAAACGAAGGCGATCTGGTGATGCCGGCCGAGCTCATAACCCCCGAGGCGATCAACTTCATGGCGATGCATGCTCGCGGTTTGATCTGCTTGTCGCTCGAGGGCGAGCGGGTCGACGAACTCAGACTGCCGATGATGACCGCATCCAATCGCTCGCCTCGCCAAACGGCGTTCACGGTTTCGATCGAAGCTCGCCATGGAGTGACTACAGGGATCTCAGCGCATGATCGAGCTCATACGGTGAGGGTCGCCGTAGACCCGACAAAATCAGCATCCGATATCGTTTCGCCGGGCCATATTTTTCCGCTTCGCGCGGTTCTGGGCGGAACGCTCGTGCGCGCTGGCCATACCGAAGGCTCGGTCGATCTCATGAAGCTGGCTGGCCTCAAGCCTGCTGCGGTGATCTGCGAAGTCATGAAAGACGACGGCACGATGGCGCGGCTCCCAGACCTCAAGCTTTTTGCCGAGAAGCACGGTCTTTTGATCGTCAGCATTCAGGACGTCATTCGCAAGCGCATGGACCACGAGTGCTTGGTCGAGCTGGTGGCTAAGACGAGGTTTCCGACGGAGTTTGCGGGCGAAGGCGAAGGCAAGGAGATGGAGCTGCACGCCTACCGAAGCCTGATCGATGGCACGGAACATCTTGCGATGGTGCGCGGCCCACTGAGCAATCCGGCACTCGTCTGAGTACACTCAGAGTGTTTAACTGGCGATGCGCTAGGATCCCTGCGATGCGACTGCGGGCCTCAACTCCAAGCATCGCTCAGGCAGATCGCCGAAAGCGGCAACGGCGTGCTCATCTACATGCGCAGGCACGAAGGCCGCGGCATCGGACTTGGCAACAAGATCCGCGCCTATGAACTGCAAGACGCGGGCATGGATACGGTCGAAGCCAACCGGCATCTGGGTTTTCAAGCTGACTTGAGGCAGTACGGACTGGGGGCGCAGATCCTCAGGCACTTGGGCGTGACGGAGCTTCGATTGCTCACGAACAACCCCAAGAAAATCGTCGGCTTGGGTGGCTATGGCCTCACTGTGGTAGAGCGCGTGCCGATTGAAGTCGGCGCGAACGAGCACAACCTGGGATACCTACGCACGAAGCGCGAGAAGCTCGGGCATGTTCTGAAGCGAGGGGACGTCCTATGATGAGATTTGCTGTGGTGGTCAGTCGGTTTAACGAAGAAGTGACGGGTGGGCTTTTGCGCGGGACACGCGCCTATCTCGCAGAGAAAAACGCGCCGGTTCGAGAAGAAGACGTGATTTACGCGCCGGGCGCGTTTGAGATCCCGTTGATCGCCCAACGCCTGGCGCGCACGGGGCGCTACGCGGGGGTCATCTGCTTGGGCTGCGTGATCAAGGGCGACACGGCTCATTTTGAGTTTATTAGCTTGGGCGCGACCCTCGGGATTCAGCAAGCCTCGCTTGCTACCGGGGTGCCCATCAGTTTTGGCGTGCTCACAACTTACACAGACGAGCAGGCGACGGCGCGGTCGCGGGAGGACTCGCACAATAAGGGACGAGAAGCCGCAGCGGCGTGCTTGGAGAGTGCGCAAGTTTTGGCTCGAATCAGCGACTGAGGGCATTACCTTTCATTTTCAACGCCTGACGCATAGCACTCATAATCCGGTCCTCGTACAACTCCCCAAGCAACAGCTCGCTCGCTTGACCGCTCCTTGGGATCTACCCGAAATTCGCTGTCCTTAGCCTTCCGGCTGCCTTAGACTTTTACTCATGAGAGGCGTTCCCGCAAATCTGCTCAAACAGTTCGCCCTTTGTCTTCTCGCCCTCTTCGCCCTTTGTGTGCTAGCCGAAATCCCGGATGCCCATGCAGCTCGAGCCCGAAACCAACCAGTTGCCAAGAACACAGCGCCAGAAGACGTCGAGCAGCACGAAACCCATGACGATCCGCCGTTTAAGCGCCTCACGATCGACATCGGTGGCTCTTCGACCTTCTCCAGCACCGCAAGCGCCTACGAGTTCAACTTAGGCGTCAATTACTTCATCCTTCGCTGGCTCGTTTGGAGAAATGCGCCTTTTTATCGAATTCAAAGCGGATTGGATTCTCGATACGGCCTCGACTCTTCTCTTCAAGGACGACAATCCTTCGAGCTTGTACCCGGTTTTACACCGAGCGTCCTAGCCGGTGGAGGTTACCGATTCGCCAACTCGGGATCGAGTGCGCCCTTTCTCGAGGCAGGGTTAGGTTTGCATATGGGCGGCCTCAATGTTGGCGCATCGGCTAAGAGAATCTTTAATTCTGTGAGGACCGCGGGCGCGCCGAACGAGACGATCTACTCCATCGTTTTTGCGGGCGGGGCATCGCTTTTCTGAGCGAATTTCAAGGAAAAGTCCCCAGACTTTATGCTTAGATAGATCCATGGCTGGCGAGCCTCACGAACACGACCACTCTCATGACCATGACCATGATCACGATCACGATCACGGTCACTCGCACGGAATGTCTCATTCGCACACTCACGGGCAGGCCCCCCAAGCCATCGTTCGAGCCATTGTCGTCACACTGATCTTCATGTTCGTCGAGCTCATCGGCGGATGGATGGCCAACAGCCTTGCTTTGATCTCTGATGGCGCGCATATGCTCACCGACGTGGGCGCGATGCTGCTCAGCCTGTTTGTCATCTGGGTATCCAGGCGTCCACCTTCGGCTACCATGTCGTTTGGCTACCACCGCGCTGAGATCTTGGGTGCTCTTGCGAGCGGGCTTGCGATCTGGTTGATCGCAGGCGGCCTTGTTTATGAAGCGATCATCCGCGTGCAATCGCCTCCCGAGGTCAAAGGCCCGCTTGTTTTTGGCGTGGCCACCCTCGGACTCTTAGCCAATCTCGTCAGCATGCGCATGCTCCACCACGCTCAACACGAGAACATGAACGTGCGCGCGGCCTATCTGCACATCCTCTCTGATTTGCTAGGCTCCGTCGGCGCGATCATCGCTGGCCTCGTGCTTTGGCTCACTGGATGGAGATTGATTGACCCGATCGTCACGCTGCTTTTTGCGGGTCTCATGCTCGTGAGCTCTTGGCAGCTGATCAAGGAAGCGGTGGTTGTGCTCATGGAGTCAACACCCTCGAATCTCAATGCCGATCAAGTGCGTACAGATTTGCTTCTCGTTGCAGGCGTCCAAGAAGTGCACGATTTGCACATTTGGACTGTTGCGAGTGGCAGATTAGCCCTGAGCGTCCATCTCATTTCAACAGACAACGACACGCTACTTGCGCGTGTGAACGAACTTCTCAAAACCAAGCATCGTATTCAGCATACGACAATACAGATCGAGCATCCTGACCGCTTCGCTTCTGAAAACTGCTACGATTGCGCAGCCGAATATCCCACCAAAAAGACTGAATAAGGCTTTTACCTTCAGGAACAGGAAACAGCCCTAATAGCTGATCAAATCAGTATTTACATCTATTTTGATTGAATTAAACGGCTAAAAAATTCTAACGGTTTAGATCAAATTTAAAATTGACGTTTCGCGTCAAAACACAGTAGAACGCGCGCAAATCTTCCTTACGAGCCTAAGCCCCATTTCGACCCTAACTGAAAGAGAGAGCAAATGAGTCAACTTCGATACCTACCCTTTGTTGCCCTATTGGCAGTCATGTGTGGGCAAGCCCACGCTGGCACTGCAAAGACCTTTGACACAACCCTACTTGAAGTGAAGTCAGAGGACGGAGCCATATCCGTCTACGGCACCGGCAATGGCAACGTTTTCAGCGTTGACCCTGCCCAAACTGGATTGATCTCCGATCTCCTCAAATACAAAGATAGCGGCGTTCCAGTTCACGTAACCTTCGAAGAGAAGGAACTAGATGACGAGACCGTATCCATCGTCACGGGCGTAAAGCCGTTAAACAAGAAGGAAGCAGCAGCTTATCGCGACCCACTTCAGGGCTACTCCCGAAAAGAGCTTCGCGCGATCATCAATCAAGACGAACAAACCGGAATCGACCCTCTTCGCGAAAGTGATCTTTTTTTCCCCCAGTCGATCGGTCTCGACTCTACCAGCGTCGACGGCACCGCCAACGCTAACGGTACCTACACTCCTACTGCAGAAGAAGCTGCTGCAATGCCGCCTTCCTATCAAGAAGCTATCCAGTCCGGATATGATCCACACGTACTCAGCTATGCCAAGGTCAAGTCGCTGTTTGACGGACTCACCCCCCTTAAACACGACTCTCAATGCCATCAACGCGCGATGGTTTGGGCTTGGAACATGTACAATCGCACCAACATTGAAGGACAAGGCCTCCGAAGCATGAAGATCATGATGTTCTTCACCAGCAAATTCCAGAACACTTTCAAAATGAAGGGCTTCTGGGGAGATAAGCCTTACAAGTGGTGGTACCACACCGCTCCGTTCGTTTATGGTGAAGACCCTCAAACTGGACAGGTCGAAGAGTGGGTGCTTGATCCCGAGTTTGTCAGAGCACCTCGCAAGACCAACGACTGGACCTTCCTGTTCATGAGCGAAAACCTCAGCTCCGTGACGACCTGGCGGTTGAGTCGCGACCAGGCGAAATGCCGATCAATGACCCGCTATCAGGACCTCAAGAACCAGAACTCCGATTGGTGCATGATCCGTCGCTATCCGATGTACTACATGCAGCCAAACGATGTTGAAGCCATGGACTGCAACAAAGACACCGACACCCGCTCAGGCTCGTGGGGCAACGAGAAGATGATTACTTTGAACGGCAAGCAAGTTCCAAAGTACCCATGCTTTCCGCGCAAACTCACCAGCTGGAACAATGAGTGGGTTCAAGGTTCGCTGAAGAACGCTCGCACTAACGCGACTCCAAGGTAAGGTACGGTCGGACTGGCGAGCGTCGGGAGACCTGCGCTTCGTGCAATGAAGCCCGAAGCGCTGCCTCACCTGGGCGCTCCAGATTGAAGTCCGAACTCAAGGCTGCCGCGCGGAGCTCCCGCAGCGGCAGCCTTTTTATTTTCTCAGTCGTGTTCGCGCCATGCTCTCAATCCAAAATATTGGATCTGAAGCCCTTGGCTGCCACCCCCAGTTCAATCTAGAATTGCATGATGATACGCCAAGCAACATCCGCACTCTGGATCACCACCTCTTTAGCGCTTGCCCCTGCTGCTTTTGCCGCAGACCCTGCCGACCCCATCCCACCTCCTGAAGGCACCTCTCCGCTAGGGACACGTACGATCGAATTCACACCCAAACCCGAATCAGAAAAAACCACGCGGCCTACACAGGAGAAAAACATCCTCCCAACTGCGACGCCCAGCGAGGCTCCGATCATCGCGCCAACCGAGGAAGACTACCCTTCCAAGCAAGCCAACCCGCGCACCGAGAACGCGCGCTCTACTTTTTTAGGAATCCTCAGCGGATTCATGCCGATTTTCAAGACTGCGCCCACCGGGAACTTTCGAGTAAGCGGCTGCACTCAATGGAACCCCAAGGAGCTCATCGGCTATTTTCTGCTCGGGCAACCGTTGAAGCGCGAATTCAAGTTTCGAGAAAACTGCGACATCGAAGGGCCGATGACTGTAACGGCCGCGCCTTTTGACCTGGACCTTAAAGTTCGCCGACTCGGCAAAGTCGACCAAACCGTGCTCACGCTCAAGATCGACAAGAAACTCCTGGCTGGCGGATCCCGAGCTGAAGTGAAGGTCACTTGCTTAAAAGGCACACTTTTGGCCGCCGCAAAGCCTCTGGCAAAATTCACCGCAGATTACGTGATCATCTACAACTTTATAGAATCAAGGCTCGCCCCGAGCCCCGGCGGCCACCTCGACATCCAGGAAGTCGAAGGCAAGAAAGTCGCGATTCACGAAGACATTCACATCGAGCAGCACGACTAGCGCCCTAACCTCGGCGAAAATCAGTCCTCCAACTCGATCTTCACCTCGGGCTTAGCGCGATTACCCTTCTCCATCTTCTCGATCGACTTGCCCGCCTGCGCAGTCACCTGCTCAAGATCCAATACGGTCTGAGCCATCTGAGGCAACGCCTCCTGTCGGAACTTCGACAAGTCCGTCATCGCCGCATCAATGTCGGCAAAGGCTGATTTGAGAGACTCCATGTTCAGCATCGTGCCGGAGGCTTGCTTCTGGATTTCGACACCTTGGGTTTTCAAGCGGGCGGAGGTGGAGGCAATCAGATCTGAGGTCGTCTTCGAAACTGCATTCACCTTGTCGAGCACGATCTTTTGGTTCTCAAGCGCTAGCGCCACGGTCGCGCCGGTCTGAAGTGCGGTGATCGTCACGTTGAGCGACCGATTCACTCCTCGAATGAGCTCCTTATTGTTGCGCATGATGAGCTCGATGGCCATCACTCCCTGCTGATTCACCGCAAGCTGCTGCTGCAAATCAACGATGCGCTGACGAAGCGGAAAAAGCAGCTCTTCCTTCACGAAGCGCGATTTTTCATCGGCCGGATCGATTTCTCGGTCAACTTTGTACTGAAGCTTCTGGTCAATCAACATCCCAAGCTTAATCGCGCGTTCCAACTTCTGAGTCATCTCGCGCATCCGCTTCTGATCCTCGGAGAGGGTGATGTTGTCACGACCCAGCTGATCGCGCCCATTCTCGAGCGATCTAACGACCGCAGCGATCACGGTTTGCGCGCTTTCGTATTTGGAGAAGTAACGCTTCATGGGCGTCCCGACGCCAGGAATCCGACCTACCGTGCGACTCAACCAGCCGGCCTCGAAGTCATACTTGCCGGGATCGATCTTCTCGACTTCGGTCTTGAGGTTGATCAGCGCATTGGCAACATCACCCCCTTCGGCTCCTCGCTGGGTCAAGTCAGTGAGTGGGCGCTTGAGCATCGTCGATAGGGTCGCGGCTTTGCGCTGCAGATCCAGAGCCATCGTCTCAACGCTTGCCTTGCTTTGCTCGATCTGCTCGTGCTTCTTTGGATCGACCTCAAGCAACTTGCTGGCGTATTGCTCAGCCTTAGCATCCAGATCCTGATCGTCTCCCGGAGATGCCGAGATCTGATGGGGGTCGTGAATCGCCAGCTCCTGCTTGATTTGCGAAGGAGCCGGCACTGAGAGTGCAGCGGAGGTAGTGATGATGTCTTTTGCCATATCGATGATCCCCTATGATTTGAACTTTTTCGCTCGAGCAGCGATCTCTTGCAGCTGATCGAGGGCTGATTCAAAATCCATTCCTGCGAGTTTCGGCCCCGTCGCCATTTCCTGCACCGCAACCAACGCTCGATCAAACTCGGTGGCTGCGCGCTCATTGGCAGACAGGATCTCGCGCACTCGCTTCAAAGCCGCCTCTTTTAGAGCTTGGCGCTCCTGCAAAGCCTTGAGCTCTCCTTTCTCCGCGTCCGAAAGATCTTGGCGCGAAGAAAACAACTGAAGTCTCTCTTCCACGTACTCGGGCTTCAGAGCCTCTACTCCTTTGAGCTCACGACCTACCTCCTGAAGCTGATCCACTAAACTCAGATAGGCGCTTTCAGCCGAGTCCTTGAAGCGAGTGTGGGTCAACTCTGTGGGGCTTAGTTTTTCATCCAATATTCTTCTGAATCCAGAAATTCGAGCCCCAGCCTGCTTGAGCTGTTCGAGAGCCTGCTCTGATAGCGCTTCCGCCCCAGGAATGAATTGAGCCTTAAACAAGCTCTGACGCAGCGATTGCAGAGGATCAAAGACTGCATCGCCAACTTCCTGTTTTGCGATCGCGCCTAGCAAAGCGACTAGAACGCCAGAAACGACCCCAAATATCCCAATCAAGAACGCCAACCAAGGAAAACCGATCGCAATGAGTCCGACCGCCACAAGCCCAACTCCCACTGCGACTGCAGCACCGGCCAACAACGGACCTCGGCGACCCGAACGCGCAAGCGACCTCTCTTCTGACGACACCGCCAAATTCTTTGAAGAAGAGGGAGCTGCCACGTTTTTGAATCTGGCCTTTCCGGAAGTTGTTCGTTATCTCTAAAAGCTCATCGTACGTTCTGGTCCAGAGGATAAAGCCATGTCACTTGCCTGTCCAGCTTGCGGCGCGGGTGTGAAGTTCAGAACTCAATCCGCAGTGTCGTTGGTCTGCAGCTATTGCAAGCAGTTGCTCGTGCGCCAAAACATGAATCTCGAAGCCGTCGGCAAAATGGCTGATCTTCAGAGCCAAGACGAAGTTAGCCCGCTGCAGCTTGGAACGCGCGGCAAATTCGATGGCAAGCTCTTCGATATCGTTGGTCGATTGCGTCAATCCTGGGAAGATGGCGCATGGAATGAGTGGTACATCCTCTTCTCGGATCGAACCGAAGGGTGGCTCGCCGAAGCCCAAGGATTCTTTATGGTGAGCTTTCGTGACAACAAGACAACAACCGCGCCCCCTGCCCCGCAAGATTTGATGACCGGACAAACAGTCAGGATTAGGGGCATCCCCTTCAAGGTCGATGATATCAAGGCGTCGACTTGCACAGGAAGCGAAGGAGAGCTTCCGTTTCCGGCGCCTGTGGGCCGCAAAAGCATGAGCGCAGATCTATCCACGCCGGAAGGCACCAGCTTTGCCACGATTGATTTTTCCGCCAACGAGGGGCTCGCGGTGTACATCGGCCGATTCGTCGAGTTTGATCAGCTGGAGCTTCGCAATATTCGCGAGATCGAGGGGTGGCCCCTCAAATGACTTCTCCGCTACTCAAAACCTTTGATTGCCCTGGGTGCGGCGCAAGCGTTCAGTTGCGAGCCAACGGGCTCACGCTGACCGTAGTTTGCGGATCCTGCCACTCCGCGATCGACACCCATCATCCTCAATTCAAGATCCTAGAGACCTACAACCGCCTCAAACGCATCGATCCGCTAATCCCCTTCGGCACACGAGGTAATCTGGGCGAAGGCGTCTTCGAAGTCATCGGCTTCATGCGCAGGGAGGATGTCGCGTCCGGCTGGAGCTGGGATGAATATCTCCTGTTTAACCCTTACAAAGGCTTCAGGTTCCTGATCGAGGACCACGGCCACTGGCTTTACGGTAAAGTCGTCAAAGCACAGCCCAAAAACGCCTCTCAGTTCAAAAAATTTCATTCGGGCCACGCCAAAGTCACCTATGTACTTGGTGAGTTTTATTGGCGAGTCAAGGTGGGAGAAAAAGTCAATGTCGTCGACTCCATCCATCCCCCCTATATACACTCTCTCGAAAGTACCCAATCCATAACTGGGTCCGAACGCAATTGGTCGTTATCAGAGTACTTGCCCGCCCATGTGATTCGCACTGCTTTCAGGACCTCTGCCCCATTGCCCACTCCTGTGGGGATCAATCCATGTCAACCCAATCCATATGATAGACCAGGCATGATGGCCAAATGGGGCGCCTTGGCCGCAACGCTTTTCGCCATTCAAGTCTTTTCTCAAATCTTCGCTCCCACAAAGATCATTGGAGTGTTTGACCACACCTTCGCTGCGGGAGACTCGTCCGCGCAAACCACGCCTCCTTTTGAAGTCCCAGGATCGATAGGCAACCTTTCTGTTCGCGCGGAAGCCAAAGTCTTCAATAGCTGGATCGACCTCAACTACACCTTGATCTCAACGACAGACCCCAATGTCGTGCACTCTACCGGGCACGATATTTCGTATTTCTATGGTTCTGATTCGGACGGAGACTGGAGTGAAGGGGGCCAAGTCGATACCGCTTTCTTTTCGGAAGTTCCGGGAGGTACCTACACTTTGAGCATCGATGCAGAGGCGTCTCAAAACCTTCCGCAAGTTCAGACGCAATTGACCGTTGCGCGCAATCGATCCAATTGGTCCAATTTCTGGCTGTTCTTTGTTCTGTTGGGATTAGGCCCGCTTTACTTCTGGCTGAGAAGCAGGTCGTTTGAAACCCGACGATGGGCGAATGCATGAGCACTAAAACTTTTGTCTCATACGGAGTCCTGCTTTGCTTGATGTTCGCCTACTTCAATTATCGCGGCGTCATTCTCTTAGGTTCTCAGGGTTGGGTAGCCACCCGGGGACGCGGGACGGGCGGTTTTCATGCGAAATAATTTAGAATAGAAATCTTAAAACTAAGGAGACCCCTTCATGACCCTCGGCACCTTGAACTTAGTCAGCATCCTCAATGCGCTCATCTTTTCGATACTGGGCCTGGCCCTATTTGCCATTGGCTTCTGGGGGGTCGACAAGATGACCCATTACGAGCTTTGGAAAGAAGTCGTCGAGAAACAAAACACCGCGCTTGCGATCGTGGTCGGAGCGATATCGCTTGGCATCTGCAGCATCATCGCGGCAGCCATACATGGATAGCCCCAAAAGTAAAACGATGTCGCAATTGCTGCTCTTTTCAGTCCTCGTCATCTCGACTTGTGGACTCATCTACGAGCTCGTTGCAGGCGCGCTTGCCAGCTATCTGCTAGGCGACTCCGTCACCCAGTTCTCGACGATCATCGGGGTTTACCTCTTCTCAATGGGAATAGGATCCTGGATCTCACGCCACATTCATCGCGATACGGACGGAATTTTGGTGCTCTTTATCCGCGTTGAGATCCTCGTAGGACTCATTGGAGGGAGCTCGGCGGCGCTCCTCTTCGCGAGCTTCGAGCACGTTTCTGGGTTTCGAGTTCTTATGTACTCGCTCGTTGCGCTTACGGGAACTCTCGTTGGACTCGAGATTCCTCTTCTCATGAGGATACTCAAAAAGCTGCCTCTCGAGGGAGCCGCAGCTGACGCCTCAAGTGACACCGCGTTCAGCAACCTCGTTTCTCGAGTATTCACCTTTGATTATGCAGGAGCTCTTGTAGCGTCCCTGGTTTTTCCACTGATTCTAGTGCCCAGGCTAGGATTGGTGCGCTCGAGCTTCTTGTTTGGTATTTTTAACGTGGGCGTAGCCATCGCCGGCATCCACTTGTTCCGCTCCAAGTTTCCTCGTCTTGCGGTGATCTGGCCCCAGGCGATTTTCGCTCTCGTCATTTTAGTCACAGGATTCGCTGGCTCCGATCAGATCATGAACTTCTCTGAGAGCTCTTTGTACCCAGGGCAAGTCGTGTACTCCAAATCAACGCCTTACCAACGCATCGTCCTCTCACGCACGGGAGAGGATATGCGGCTTTACTTGAACTCGCATCTGCAGTTCAGCTCCCGCGACGAGTATCGCTATCATGAAGCGCTCGTTCACCCCGGATTGGACAGTCTGACCCACCCTAAACGCGCCCTGATTCTAGGAGGCGGCGACGGGATGGCATTGCGCGAGGTACTCAAATCACCTTCGATTGAGTCCGTTACACTGGTCGATCTCGACAAAGAGGTGACTCACCTCTTTTCGGGCCAAGAGAGCTTGCGCGCGCTCAATGGGGATTCGCTCAGCAATCCCAAGGCTCGCATCATCAATGCCGACGCGTTTGTTTGGCTCCGGGCCGAGATCGCGAGGGGCGCGGCCCCCTACGATTTTATCGTCCTAGATTTTCCGGACCCGGCCAACTATTCGGTCGGCAAGCTTTATACGACGACTTTTTTTGGCTTGCTCCACCAAGCGGTCAAACCCGAGGGTATTGTCGTGGTCCAGAGCACCTCGCCTCTGGCAGCGCGCAAATCGTATTGGTGCATTGAGCGTACATTATCGGCGGCTGGCTTCGAGACCTCGCCCTATCACACCTACGTACCTTCTTTTGGAGAGTGGGGATTCGTGATTGGCCGCTGGAAAGGCGCGCCCAAGTACGCTCCGCCGACCGAGTTTCTGGCAGGTCTTAAGTTCGTGAACGCTCAGACGATCAAGACCATGTTCGAGTTTCCGCCGGACATGGCGCCAGTACCCGCAGAGGTCAATCACCTCAACAATCAAGCTCTCGTCCGCTACTACGAGAACGAGTGGTCGGAGTTCGCGCTGTGAATCGACGCGGGTTTCTCGCAGCCACTGCGGCAGGAGCGTCGGTAGGAGCCGCCGGACTCCTGCTCCGTGGCTCGACCGAGCCAGCAGCCCGCCTTAGAAAACTGAGAGCTGAACACATCCCCGGTAGCATTGTCGGCGCGCATTCTAAACTCGGCCATCGCCTTCGCGAAGGGGGCTTTGGAGAGCCCACAGACTCAACGAAACAAAGCGTAGTGATTGTCGGAGGTGGCATCTCGGGCTTGTCTGCCGCTTGGTGGCTCAAGCGCAACGGTTTTCGAGACTTCCAACTTCTCGAACTTGAGGAAGAAGTGGGAGGCAACTCCCGCTTTGATCGCAACTCGGTTTCTGCCTATCCGTGGGGAGCCCACTACGTGCCCCTCCCTAACCCCGATGCCACGCATGTGCTTGCGCTTTTTGAGGAGCTCGGCGTGATCCGCGGCTACGACCCAGCCGGCATCCCCATCTATGACGAAACCTATCTCTGTCTTGCCCCTCAAGAGCGACTCTTCATTCACGGAGAGTGGCAAGAGGGCTTGCACCCCACACGAGGGGCGACCCAAGCAGATCTCGACCAATCGGCCGCCTTCTTGGCTGAAGTCGAACGCCTCCGTCACGCCCGTGGGCGCGATGGGCGCTTGGCGTTCACCATCCCGCTTGAGCTAAGCTCACGCGACCCCGAGCTTCTGGCGCTCGACCGGATCTCGATCTCCGATTACCTCAAAACGCGCGGTTGGGTTTCGAAGCGACTCGCATGGTACGTGAATTATTGCTGCCGCGACGATTTTGGCTGTAGCGCGCAGGACACTTCCGCATGGGCAGCCTTCCATTATTTTTCATCTCGAAGAGGCAAAGCCTCTGGCGTACCCGGTCACCCTGTGCTGACCTGGCCCGAAGGCAACGGATGGATCGTCTCGCGTCTCCGAGAAAAACTTAAAGATCACATCCACCCCCAGTCTCTCGCCTATCGAGTTGATCAAGAAGGGCGCAGCACGCAACTGGATTATTGGGATGCTCAGCAAAATCGAGCACGCCGCATCGAAGCTCAGCACGTGATCCTCGCCACCCCGAGATTTATTGCCCAACGACTCATGCAGGGAGTCTCATCCACAGAGTTCACGTATGCTCCTTGGATGGTCGCCAACATCACGGTCGACTCACCCCCTCAGTCCCTTACTGACCGCGGCGCTCCGCTGAGCTGGGACAACGTGATCTACAGCAGCCCCTCGCTGGGGTACGTCGTTGCCACCCATCAAGACCTCAAGATGCACACGGGCGCCACAGTTCTCACTTACTACTCACCACTCTCGTCCGGAGATCCCACAGCAGAACGCACCCGCGCTTATCATCGATCCTATTCGGATTGGCGCCAGGAAATCCTGCAAGACCTGAGCGTCCCTCACCCCACTCTTGCCGATCAGGTTCGTCACCTCGACGTCTGGCTCTGGGGACACGGGATGATCCGCCCAAAACCCGGCTTTATCTGGGGCGAAGCGCGATCTCGAGCCCTAAAAAACATCGGCCACGTTCATTTCGCTCACTCGGATCTGAGCGGGATTTCTATATTCGAAGAAGCCCAGTTTCAGGGCGTTCGCGCGGCTCGAGACGTGCTCAAGGCTCTGGGCAGCCGCGCGGGGACTCCGGCATGAGGCAGCCTTGGATTCAATCGCCTGTTTTTGATATTGCGTGGATTCTGGGGCCCGCCTTCTTCGCGACCGGGCTTGCTTGGCTTTTTGCGAGCCGCTTCGATACGGCGTCCCACCTTCCCACCTGGGTTTGGGTTGCCCTCGTCCTATGCGTCGATGTTGCTCACGTCTACGGCACGCTCTATCGAACCTACTTCGATCGCGAAGAGCTCGCCAGGCGGCCCACCCTCTACGGGCTTGCTCCATTTTTTTGCTGGCTCACCGGCTTTGCGCTTTATGCCAATGAACCGAGAGCCTTTTGGTCAGCGCTCGCTTATTTAGCCGTTTTTCATTTTATCCGACAGCAGTACGGCTTCGCAATGATCTATTCGCGCACCGAACGAGATCTACCGCTTTGGTACCGCCGCCTCGACCAAGCGGCCATCTACCTGGCTACCCTTTACCCCGTCTTCTACTGGCACACGCACTTGCCCCGGCAGTTTAACTGGTTTGTTGAAAATGATTTTGCTCGCATCCTGATGCGTTTGCCAAGCACCTGGCTCACCGCCTTGAACGAAGCCGCGTTCACAGTCTATGCAGCCACTCTGACTCTGTACTTTCTCAAGGAGCTCTGGCTTGGGTACAAACTGAGAAGACCCAATTTTCCGCGCGCACTCCTCACTTTTGGGACCGCCGCATCCTGGCTCACCGGGATAGTGATCTTCAATGGAGATTTTACTTTTACCCTTACCAACATCCTGACTCACGGGATCCCCTACATGGCATTGATCTGGATCACCGGCCAAACTTCGGCAGAGCGGGGCCTGGCACCTGCCCTCAAACCTTGCCTCACCTATGCGCCACTCTTTGTCTTAACCCTCGTCGTGCTAGCTTATTTTGAAGAAGCCCTCTGGGACGGACTCATTTGGCGAGACCATCTCGATGTTTTTGGATGGCTTGCCGATAGTCTCCCGTGGATGACCGATCATGCGATGCTCGCATGGATCGTCCCGTTGCTTGCGCTTCCTCAAAGCACCCATTATGTGCTCGACGGATTTATCTGGAGAACCAAGAGCACTGCTTGGCAGCCTTCTGCCAAGAAGGAATCTCAGACCCTCACCCCGACGGGGGTCATCGCATGATCAAGCGGCTTGGGCTGCACACGATGATCGAGTTCGAGGGCTGTCCCGCGAGCATCCTCAACGACCACTCCCTTCTTAGGGAGGTCTTGCTCTTAGCGGCTCGCGAGGGAGGCAACACGATCCTCAAGGATTGTTTTCACCAATTCAGCCCTCATGGCGTGACCGGTGTAGTCTTGCTGGCAGAATCCCATCTCGCCATTCACACTTGGCCAGAGCACGGCTATGCGGCAGTTGACTTTTTTACGTGCAGCTCAACAATAGATATAGAAAAAATGGAACACTGCCTCCGCATTGGCCTTCAAGCGGGCTCGGCTACCTTAAAGAAAATAGAGCGCGGAATGCGTTTGCATCCCCCGAGCGACGACCCTGCCGTGACCTGGCAAAGCCCACTCACGCGGATGTAGCTGACGAAGGCGTAGGCCATAGATGGTTGCCGCAGTAGCTTTTCATTCATTTAGAGGCTCTTAGACCCCCAAACTACTTCGCGTCCGGATCGATCCCTAGCTGCACCGCAACCGCAAGCGAAGCCCACTGCAGCTCGACGAGCGCCGGCACCCACGCCAGTGGCGTCGAACCATGGATCTGAAACCGATAATCCGCTTCAATCTCGTTCACGCGGGGATCTCTGGGATGGCAAACCGTCCAAACGGAGTCCTCGGGCCTACGCACGCTTCTCTGCGGCCCGTGCAAAAACTCCTCAGTGCTAAAAGCGCGCACCGGCAAGCGTGCCATCTCCATCATCTTGAGCGCGCCTTCGCGCGCAATCCACTGACCTTCCCATTCACCAACGATCACATTGGGACCTTTGCCCACGCGGCGCTGCACGGTTTCAAGAGACGGGGAGCCCAAGCTTCCCAACGCTTCCCACTCTTCTTTGACTTTTGAGCCTAAAAAATGCGTGCTTACCGCGCAAACCGCAGAAGTCATCGACACCGTATGCGGCTCGATGGTCTCGATTTCGCAGGTCTCAATCTGAAGCTGAGCAAACTCGCTGATGGGCGCCTTCTTACCAGTCACAACAACAGTGAATGCATTCGCGCGATGACAGACCTCAAGCGCCGCCATCGTTGCAGGCGTCTTGCCTCGATGAGAAATCGCAAAAGCCCAGTCCCCACGAGTCGGGATCACTTCAGAACCGATCGACACACTGGAGCAGGCAACCACTGACATCCTCGGCCGTGTCTTATCGCGATTGAGAGTGTATCCCGCTAGGCGAGCTGCGAAGTGACTGCTGCCCACGCCAAAAATCAGTAAACGCTTGGGTGGCTCGCTCGGAAACTCTCGGTTCGAAATCATCGATACGCGCTCAGACACTTCGCGCCAACTCTCGGCTTGAGATCGAAGATACTCTTCTACTTGACTCATGCTCCGCCCCCCTGGCTCCACATGACAGTAAGAAACGCACCCGTCCAGGGCGTAGCTAGATACAGTTCGCACATACTCTATTTCTAATACACACGATGTCCTCGGTCCACTCTGAGCAGCGCGTTATTAATAATCTATGTTAGAACCGCCTGACTATGGCCGTACTTAAACCCTTTCGTGCTCTTCGCCCCCACACTGAAGTTGTCGCTCGCGTGGCTTCGGTACCCTACGACGTCGTCAATCGCAGTGAGGCGGCACAGCTCGCGCAAGGCAATCCGTTGAGCTTTTTGCACATCTCTCGGCCCGAAATCGACCTACCCTCAAACATCAATCCCTACTCCGAAGACGTTTACCAAAAAGCCAGAACGAGCCTCGAAGCACTCAAGATTGAAGCGCCGCTGGTCCTAGAACCCCAGCCCTGCCTGTACCTCTATCGTTTGCGTGCAGGCTCTCAAGAACAGATTGGAATCGCAGGAACCTTTTCAGTCGAAGAGTATGATCGCGAGCTGATCAAAAAGCATGAGCGCACGCGAAAGGACAAAGAAGACGACCGCACTCGCCATTTGTTGGCGATTGGCGCACAGACAGGCTCCGTATTTCTCGCTTTTCGAGGGACTTCACAGTTCAAGCAGCTCTCCGAAGCCGCGGTTCGCGAAAGCCCCCTTTACGACTTTAAGGCTCCTGACGGCGTGACTCACACCGTTTGGAAGCTCGAGGACACCGCGCCCTGGGTAGGCGCCCTGGCCCAAATCCCTCACCTCTACATCGCCGATGGCCACCACCGTGCCGCGTCCGCTAGCCGGGCCCATGCTGAACTCAAAGGCAAACCAGGCACTCATGACCACATGCTGGCCGTGGCATTCCCTGCGGAGCAGCTTAAGATTTTGCCCTATCATCGCACTGTCAAGGACCTGGGCAGCCTGACCGCTGAGACGTTGCTCGAGAAGCTTCGAGCTCACTTTGATCTTCGCAAAGATTCTGACCCCAATCCTGCGCGTGGGGAGTTCGCCATGTACCTCAAAAAAAGTTGGTACAATTTGAGACCCCGAACACCCCTCACTGCAACCGCTGACTCAATCGCCCAATCGCTCGATGTGAGTGTACTTCAACGTGAGTTGCTCGCTCCGATTCTGGGCATCGGAGATCCTAGGACAGACACTCGGATCGACTTCGTAGGAGGCATTCGAGGAACAGCGGAGCTCGAGCGCCTCGTCAATGAAGGGCGAGCAGCGGTGGCCTTTTCGGTTCACCCTACCTCACTCGAGGATCTCATGCGCGTATCGGACTCGGGTGAAATCATGCCTCCCAAATCCACCTGGTTTGAGCCCAAACTTCGCGATGGGATTCTCTCGCATGTCATCATCTAAGGAGATCCCTCTTCAATCGACTGGCAAGCCCGCAAAACCCCTACTGCGAGGAGTTTCACACGAAATCTCGTGTTACCTGGCAGCCGCTGCAGGAGTCTACCTCGTAAAACAAGCGCAGTCCGAAACGGCGATGTGGAGCGCCGCGATTTACTCATTCTGCTTGTTCGCGATGTTCACTTCGAGCGCTTTGTATCATCGTCCCACCTGGAGCCCTGAGGCCCGCAGGCGCATGCGCCGAGTCGACCACTCAGCGATCTATCTATCGATCGCAGGATCGGCGACTCCGTTTGCGTTGCTGGCTACCGAGGGAGAATCGGTCACGCTGATGCTCGCGATGATCTGGGCAGCGGCTCTGCTAGGAATCCTTAAGTCCCTGCTTTGGATCAACTCACCCAAAGGACTATCAGCTGCAATCTACGTTCTGATGAGCTTTGCATCGGTGCCGTTCATCTCGCAAATCTCGGCTCACGTCGGCAGGACCAACACGGCCATCGTCTTGGGAGGAGCTGCGGTTTATATACTGGGCGCCGCAGTCTACGCGTTTAAAAAGCCCGATCCGTTTCCGCTGATTTTTGGCTATCACGAAATCTTTCACGCCATGGTGATCCTAGGAGCCGTCTGCCACTACTGGGTCATCTTCCAACTCATCAACCCCACTTAGGAGCCCCCTATGTCTGACTCGAGAAACCTAGATGCCCATCTGTTCATTTGCACCAATCACCGCGACGGCAAAGAGTCCTGCGCAGAGAAAGGCAGCGTCGCACTCCGAGAGAAAGTCAAAAAGATCTGCCAGGATTCTGAGCGGAGCTGGCACGGACGCGTCCGCGTGAACACCTCGGGTTGCCTGGGCCGTTGCAGCGAAGGGATCGTAGCCGTGCTTTACCCACAGGGAGAGTGGATGACAGGACTCACGCCTGAGAGCTCAGCGCGAGTCGAAAAGGCGCTCGCTAAGGTATTGGACTAGATCTATGACTCGAAACTGACCTCGCGCAACCCGGCCTTGCCATAGGTGCCCGTGCGTCTTGCAAGCTTTTCGGCATCCACCTGGGCCGGACGTCCCCGCCCCGTCCACATAGCGCGCTGATAACCTTCATGGCGAACTTTATGACTCTCAACGACTGCGTCGATTACGGCATTGAACCCCTGTTTTGCCGCCATAAACCCGATTCGCAATATCGTTTCATCACGATCGACGCAATTCTCGACTTTGACATCGACCAGTGCTTTCTTCTGTGTCGGGACTTGTAGCTTACGCCCTTCAAAAAAGAAGAAAACTTCTTTTGCCTCTGCGAGCGTCCGCTCATAGCTCTCAATAATCGGCTCGATCTCGACCTGATGGCAACTCGGGCAATAGTAGCTATGGGCTAAAGCTGCAGGCCTTTCAGCCAAAAAAGGCAACGCTTCGGCATCAAGAAAAAGCGCGCAAGACTTACAAAGCGCAACCTCACAAAGCCCACATGAAACAGGGTTCTTAGGCAGGCGCCGACAAGCTGGGCAGGTCTCGGACAAATCAAACGACATATTGCATCAACTTTTAACCGAGAGAGCCATGATAAGCAAGCGTACCGACGGACACCGCCAAGATTAATATAAATTGTTTAATAATTCTAATACTGAACCCTATTGTCACCCCCGCCGGCCTGAATTAGAACCCCCTCATGATCGAAACCTTTACCAAGCAGTTTACCGCCGGCTGGGGCGATATGGACTTCAACGCTCATATGAGAAACACGGCTTACCTCGACTACGCCGGCACAGTAAGAATGATGTACTTCGATGAGAACGGGTTCTCGGCCGCCGAGTTCAGAAAGCAGATGTTTGGGCCGGTGATCTTTAAGGACGAACTGACTTACTTCAAAGAAACCCACCTTTTGGATCCCTTCAGCGTCGATATCCGTCTGGATGGGATCAGCGCTGACGGATCCCGCTTCCGCATCAGAAACGAATTCGCCAAAAAAGATGGCAAAACCGCGCTCGTCCTCTCTACGGGCGCCTGGCTGAACCTCAAAGAACGCAAGCTCGGGCCCCCTCCTCAAGCCCTCATTGAGGTCATCGCAAAGCTTCCTAGAACTCAAGATTTCAAGACCATCGAGCGCTCCAGCTAGGTGCTTGCTACTCGCCGGCGATTGAACTAGCATCGCGGACCATATGAAAAAAACCTTGATTGTGGCTGTGCTCGTTCTGATCTTGGCCGCTGCCGGCTTTATCTGCATACGATTCTACGGCAACGTCTTCTCGAAAACGATCAAGGGAGAGATTGTCAAAGTCGAGCGAGTCAACCAAGCCGGCACCGTGATCGCTACCGGCCAAGCTGTTCCCGCCTCCCAACTCCATTCGTACGCAGTCGCGATTCGCGATGAGAAAAACGAGATCCACACTGCCAGCACCGAGGACCGCCAATGGGCAGTCGCGCAATCGGGCCAGTGCGTAGAAGCGCTTTTTCTTCCCTACGCGCCCTGGGAGCTTGATAAGGCCGGCACTTTTCATGGCGCGCGCCTCTTAAGACTCTACGACTGTAAAAAACCTTAAGCATGTTTCTATCCACGCTAGACCATCTGCATTGCCCTGCGAGAGACGGTCGCTGCAAAGGCCCTCTCGGGCTCGACACCAAAAACAAGAGCCCAACCCACGATATTTTAGAGGGCCTCCTCCGCTGCCCATCTTGCCAGTCGACCTATCCCATACTGGGGGGCGTAGCGCTAGTCGTGCCCGACGTCGAGAGCTACATCGACTTGCACATCAAAGGCATCGCGCGCGTGATCCGTGCGGAGGATGTTCCGCTGCCATTTCGCACCATTTTCACCCGCGCCCGAAAACGCATCGAGAAAGAGGCAAGCGACTGGGATGAGGACTTAGAGTCCGAGCGCGTGAACTCCCTCTACTATCTTTCACACTACGCTCAAGCGACCGAGCTGACTGATGAATCCTCAGCCGTGAGTCAACTCATTCAAGATCACTGGGATCATGGCCCGTTCGCTGTCCTTGCGCGCGAGTTCGAGAAGCTCCCGTCGGAACTCAAACTCGTAGAGCTGGGATGCAGCGTGGGCGGACTAAGCACTGCGCTTGCTTCGCGACTCAGCGAGTACCTAGGAGTAGACAGCTCTTTTCTAGCGATTGCGCTGGCTCGGCATCTTCACTTCAAAGGACCCTATCCCAAACTGCTCCTGCCCAATGACCTTCTTGAGGGCCCTGTGTCACGTCCCTGCTCTCCAACTCAGGCAGTGCACCCCAAGCGAGCGGATTGGATTGTAGGCGACATTGAGTGCTCGCCCCTTAAACCTAAACGCTGGGACGCATGCGCCGCACTAGGACTCATTGACATGGTCCACGAGCCCACTCGGCTGATCACGTTGCAGCAGACCCTTCTAAAAAGCTCAGGGTGGGTGATTCAAGCTTGTCCTTACATTTGGCACCCAAAAATCGCGGAACAAATTCGAAAATCGGTGCCAACAACCATTCGAGAATCAAGTGCAGCTATTGAGTGGCTCTATAAGAAAAGTAGAGTTCAAATCCGAGCCAGCCACTCGAAAGTTCCCTGGCTGTTTTTCAAACACCGCCGACAAATTGAGCTTTACCTGGTTCATCTGATGATCGGATCCTACAAAGCTAAAGGCGCATAGAGTCACGCACATTGCAGCACCAAAGCAAAGCGCTTGCCAATCCGCGATTGGCCCTGGATACTCCTAGGACACGCAAGCAACACCCTAGGAGGATTTCATGAAGAAACAAGCCACTCAGCTTCTACTCGGCGCGGTCATCACCGGTCTTGTCGGTTCAGGAGCCATGCTCGCAAACGCCCGCCTTGCTCAAGCAAACGATGAAGCCGCTGCCCCAGCTCCTGCTGACGAAGCTGCTGCTCCTAAAGAAAAGAATGCTTGCAAGGGCCACCACAAGTGCAAGGGAAATAAAGGCGCAAAAAAAGACAAAGACGCCTGCAAAGGTAAGCACAAATGCAAAGGTCACGAAGCAGCTAAGCAAGCTGAAGGCGAAGCCAAGCCAGAAGCTCACTGATCGATTCGTTTTTCTCAATCAACGTAGTGCACCGCTTGCGATTAAGGGGCGGCTCTGATTAGATCGGGGCTGCCCTTTTTCATTTCGATAGTCTCTTCGGTAAGCTCATATGACGAACTCCTCTTTCTTCCCCAATTTGGGTTGCGGCCTGGGACTAAGATCCGCTCATCACTCAGATATTCTCGCAGGGCGAGCCCAGGCAATCGACTGGTTCGAAGCAACCACCGAAAACTACATTGGCCTCGAAGGAAGCGGCGCCGGGCGTCCGCTCAAAGTCCTCGAAAAGGTCCGAGAAGACTACCCTATCGTTCTCCACGGCGTTTCGCTTTCGATTGGATCGGTCGATCCGATCGACTTCAAATACCTCGCGCGCATCAAATCGCTCTACGAAAGAATACAACCTGCGTTTGTCTCCGACCACCTTTGCTGGACAGGTGTCGAGGGAGAGAATCTCCATGACCTCCTGCCTCTTCCATATACTCAAGAGGCACTGGCGCATTTGGTCTCGCGGATCGGGCGCGTGCAAGACTTTTTGGGGCGAAGGATCCTGCTCGAGAACGTCTCAAGCTACATTGAATTTTCGCACTCGGAGATGACCGAGTGGGAGTTTCTAAGCGAAGTCGCCCGTCAGGCAGACTGCGGCATCCTACTTGATGTAAACAATATTTATGTAAGCTCCGTGAACCATGGCTTTGACCCCCTCAAGTACCTGCACGCGATCCCCCGGGAGCGAGTGGGGCAAATCCACTTAGCGGGACACTCAAACCTCGGAACTCATTTGGTCGATACCCACGACCATCCTGTGCCCGAGCCTGTTTGGAGTCTCTTTGAACATGCGGTTCGACATGTAGGACAGGTTTCGACGATGATCGAGCGCGACGACAACATCCCCGAGCTCTCCGAGCTCGAGGCAGAGGTTCAGCGCGCTTTTTCGCTCATCGAAACCCATACCGCAGATAACCATTCGCGACAGCCGCTCCCAATCCTTCGACAAAAGTCCGAGCTAAGGGACTCTAGCACGCATGCATAACTCTCACACCCAAACTCCATCGCTCGCTGACCTTCAACACTGGCTCAAGTGGATTTTTACCGACCCCAGGGATGCAGGAGATGTCCTCACGGATCGAGACGCCGGCCCCAGACCGGAACCCAGTGTCGACTGCGAGCGCGCGATTCGCGAGACCTCGCTGTTTCCACGAGCGGAGCGCCTAGAAGTCTACTCTTATGCCTTTTTGGCAAGGCTAGTAGAATGCTTGGAAGAGGACTATTTGGGCGTTCGCGCTATACTAGGAAAAGATAGTTTCTGGAGCCTTGTTTCAGGCTACGTCGGGCGGTTTCCATCTCGATCTCCGACAGCAACGGATCTGGGCATTAGGTTTGTAGAGTTCTTGGGGGAGCAGAAAGAGCTATTGAATGAGCACCCTTACCTAACTGACCTTGCGCGACTCGAATGGGCGCTTGTAAAAGCCTTTTACGCTCCCGAGTCCCCTGCTTTGGACTTTTCGAAGCTCGGCACTCTACCACCCAATGCGTGGGCCTCGGCCGTTTTGATCTTGGACTCTTCCGTTCAGCTGATTTCGTCGCGATGGGATGTCTTTAGGTATTGGGCCGAGCTCGAAACCAATCGTTCAGCTATCCCCATTAAACAGAATCAGCTGGGGATCGTATTTCGCGAGAAAGCAGAAGGGACCTTTGAAACCCTCGACCTCCTTCAATACGAGGTACTGAGCCTGGTTTCAAGGAAGCGGCCTTTGAGCGAGATCTGCGAGCGAATCACCGAGTTATCTGGACCCGACTCCCCCCCTCCCCCCGTCATGGATTGGTTTTCGACCTGGGCAAGCCAAGGCATCGTTTGCGATGTCCGATTTGACTCAAATAGATCTTGAACAAAAGATGTTTAATGCGCTTTCCCTAAACGCCCTTCTCGGTTAAACAGCGCGGCTAATGAAACTAGCCATTGCCTTAATATCGATTTGCGCCTTCTCAGCCTGCTCAACCACTCGTCCGCCGGGCATTGAACACGCCGAGATTCGCCTGCTCCACGGAGATCCTCGCGTAGGAACCTATGTTTCGAGCGATAAAAGCTTCGAGACCTCATCTTACTGGATTGAGGGCCCCCAGGGCCTCATCTTGATCGACACTCAGTTTCTCTTCTCTGCAGCGAATGAGTTAGTGGATTGGGCCGAGCAGGCAACGGGCAAGAAAGTGGTCGCTGCGGTGATTCTCCATCCAAATCCGGATAAGTTCAATGGCACTTCAGTCCTCCAGAAACGCGGGATTCGGGTTCTGACCTCGCAAAAAGTCCTCGAAATGATCCCTGAGATCCATAAAGATCGGCACCATTGGTTTTATGACCGTTTCAAACCCGATTATCCTGACGGTGCGCCCGAGCCCGAGAGCTTCGGCAACGTGACTCGGGAGCTCGATCTCGCAGGACTCAAGATCAAGGCGCACATCATGGGCCCTGGCTGTAGCGCAACCCACGTCGTGATCGAGTATAATCACCATGTTTTTGTAGGAGACCTTGTTTCCGAGCTCAATCATGCCTGGCTTGAGATCGGGCGCACTGACGAATGGCTCAAGCGCATCGAGGAGATTCGTGCTCTCAAGCCCATGCACGTCCACCCGGGGCGCGGGCCCTCCGGGGGCCAAGAATTGCTGGATCGGCAAGAGTCCTATCTCAAGCAAGTCATCGCCCTGGTTGCGGCCGAGAAGCCATGGCTGAACTCATCGCCGAGGCCCAATGCAGAAGGCTTGTTAGAACCTCGCAATGAAACAGTCTTTTTAAAGCTGCGCGAGAAGATGGAGACGCTTTATCCAGGTTTCGGCAACTCCTATTTCTTAGAAATTGGGCTACCTGCCGAATGGTCAAGACAAGCTGCTCGGCAATAAAGCAGGGATATGAACTTGCAGCTTGACCACAGTCTGACCACTTCGCTGGGTGTGCAGTGCGAGCCATCCGGCAAAAAAATTGCACTCAATTGCACTCGTCGTGACGATGCACCCGCATCTTCGTGCTCACCTTGTGCAACTCAAAGCTGATAATCTTCCCCTATGGACTCCCCCACTCAGCCAGACTCTCAGAACGCCTACGAACGCGCCAAGGCGCTCGCCCACTTTTTGGATGACGCGATCGAAGTCCCAGGATTGGGCGTTCGCATCGGCTGGGATGGGATCATCGGCCTGATTCCAGGCATTGGAGACCTGGCCACTACAATCCTATCGCTGCTGATTATCTTTCAAGCCATGCAAGCAGGAGTTCCGAGCTCCGTCGCTGTGCGCATGGCTGGCAATGTCGGACTGGATGTCTTGGCGGGCGCGATTCCCGTGGTAGGCGACCTTCTGGACTTCGGGGTCAAGTCGAATCGGCGAAACATTCGATTGCTGGAGAGCTACTTTGAGAGCCCGCAGTCGGTTCGAAAGCACTCGCGCCTTTGGATCGCAGGGCTTTTGAGCCTATTGGCGCTTTGTTTGTTCTCTTTGATTTTCTTGGTTTGGAACCTGGCAAGTTGGCTGATTCGAAGCATTGCCTAGCCCAACTGAAAACTCTTGCACTTCTCCATTAAAAACTTGCGAAACACTTCGTTCCTTCGAGACAACGCCTGATTTTCCATATGAACTAAGTACAATGTGCTGCGATTTTCTTTCTCAGACACGAGCTTGAGAGCCTTAGACTCGATCAGCTTTCTCACGCTAAAATAGGGCAGAACCGCGAAGCAGTCGCGTGCAAGTAGGGTCTCCAGCATAGAGGCGTGCGAGTTGACGCTCGAAACTCGCCTCAGGCGCGTGAAGTCCAACTGAGGAAACTGAGACTTAAAAAACGAGAGCGCGAGCGCGTCGGACTTGTTGTAAGCAACGAAGGGAGCTGTGCCCAAATCTTTTTCCTCGAGCAGGCTTTGAGCGCGAGTGACGAGCACGGAGCGCTCTTCGAGAAGGCGGTAAGAGCGGATGCTCTCGGCTATGAGCGATCGACTCACGATTGCAAAATCGACCTCTCCCTCACGGAGAAGATCTAGGAGCTCGTCTTGACGTTGATAGCGAACGTGAAAATCAATCTCTGGATTGTCTCGCTGAAACTCCAGGATCTGCTGAAAGAAAAAATACATCCCGACTTCTTGCAAGCAACCCACCGAAAGCTGGCCGCGAAGAGTTTGGGAGTTTTCGATCGAGCGAGTAAAAGCACCTTGAATCTCATCGAACAAGGGAGCGACCGTTGCGCGCAGCTCTTTTCCCTCGCGGGTGAGCTGCACGCGGTGTTTGTCGCGAATAAAAAGCTGGCTCTTAAGTTCGTCTTCGAGGCTGCGGATCTGACGCGACACACTAGGCTGGGTTAACTTGAGACGTCGCGCAGTCTCGGTGAAGCTCAGAGTTTCAGAAAGACTCAAAAAAGATTCGAGGTAGTTCAAATTCATCATACGAGATTCTTATAACAGATATCTAAAACTAATCATTTACGAATATGACAGTACGCATTATAAAACCCGTAGTTCGGTAGGGACACTCAGCTAAACTGCTAATTTATAAGGATATAAACGAGCTCCTGGGCTGAGATTTTTGGGGTTTAGGGAAACTCGCGATGGCGAGCAGGGCATGGCTCCACTCGAGCAATGGACTTTGGACTCACACCAGCCTTGCTCGGGTGGATCTACGCTTACGCCCTCTTCATGGTCCTAATCAGGATCTGCACACCTAAGATGGATAGGATCAAGAGACACAGCTGTCGTTGCTGTCAACTTTACGCTCCTCAGCAAGGTCGCTCAATGAGTTACATAGTGCTGCGCATTACTAAAGAGGCGCCATGCACCTTTTCGAAGGCATCCTTTCAGGCCGCCCCCGGCTGCTCAAAACCCAGGTTCTTCTCCAGCTGGTCGACCAAGTGACGGAGATTGTTGAGCGACTTTTGGTAGTTCGCAATGGGAGTGCCGGGATCTTTGTCGAAGCTCGTGACTCGCGCAGCCTCTTCGATGATGTCCATGAGGATCTCAAATCGTCGATCGAGGGGCACGAACTGACTCTGCGAGAGAGGCTCGAGGTCATGAATGACTATTTCTGTTTTTCCAGCGTGGCCGTGTATTTCTTTAACTTCTTCAATAGATTTATAGAAACAGATGCTGCTCTTGCTCGAGATCCAACGCAGAGCACACCACCCATTCGTGAACTGCACGCCTTCCACAACAGCGCCCGTCCCGCTGACTCCGCTGTGATCTTGACTGCGATAGAAATGAAACAGCTTCATGCCGCCTCCACCCGGCAGCATCCGCTGCAAAAAACCTACTTACCGCACTGGTCCGGGACTTTAACGATCTCGCACTTGACCTCAGGGATCTTTGCGTCGAGCCCTTCGGCCTCCTTCAGCTTTCGACACGGAGAGTTCTTAGCCAAAATCGGGATCCGTGCCCTTCCCGCTTTTACACAATGCTCATTGTATTTCTGAAATTCACAGTTGGCCAAATCGCGCTCCGCGGCTGTGCCTTCCGCGATCCACGAAGCGAGCAGCGTACGGCATTGTTCGGACGCTTCAATTTGGGCCTGACCATCGACAATTTCTTGGTGCATGGGCTTAGGCTTCGCTTTGATCTTTACGGCGCCCGGCTCATCCTCATCCTGGGAGACCTTATCCTCATCAAACTTAGGGGCAGCGCCCATTTTTTGACCGGCAGCTCGTGCTTCAGTCCGCTCGCGAGAGTCCTGAGAGGGAGGAGGAGACGAGCACGCCATCCAAGTCATCGCGGCCAAACCTATCAAGAACCCTACCCGCTGGCCTTTCATCTTTATGATCGTAGCCCAGTTTTAGAGTTTGACAACCTAAGGCCAGAAGCCAGAAGATTTTTTATCTCATGCTGATTGCAAAAAACTTACGCTCTACCTCTCTTCTCGCAGCCTTCCTCATTCAAACGCTGGCATCATGCGCCTCGCCTCCTGTTCAGCAGGCGGCCTCTCCTGCTGCAGCCCCATCTCCTGCTCCACAATCCGTCGTGGTCACCGAGCTGAAACGCGCTAATCACCCCGCGCTTGACACCTGCGATCTCTCCCGAGAGGGCCGCTGGCAGCCCCCTATTTCGGACGACACCCTCTCCATGATGGAGTCCTGGCTGAAAACCGAAAAAGCAACCAACCCGCTTGCCGAAGAAGAGGGCGCGCTACCACTCCTCTCTGAGGCGATCGACGCTGGCTTGAGCGGCCTCGCGCTCGAGGAGTCCTCCGCCACAGATCGAGCTCTCAAGCAGGCACGGCAGTGGGCCTCCTTGCGCAAAAAAGGAAAGGCCTCCCAGTTTCAGATCAAGCCATTGCATACAAGTGAGTGGAACTGCTCCATGGACCCCTACTGCCAACTCTCCACAGAGATCACTCGCCGTGGACGTCGTGGGGGCAATGGCAAACCTCGCCTCTCTTCCGCTCAGCGCCGCAAGATCGATCAACTTGTCCGATCACTCGAGAAAACTGACCCTCAGAACGTCTTATGGTCTGATTATGAAGATAGCGAGATCTCAAAAGCTCTCAAGCGCATCTCTCCAAACCGCCCGCTTCGCTCTTTGGTCGAAAAGATCATCGACTCACCGGAGTGCGAGAACCCCCATTTGCTCACCGGACTCGGCATGAAGGAAGAAGAGCGATTTCCAAATCCCGATTCGAAGAAACTCGCCAAAAAGCTCTACGAAAAATCGCTCCGTTGCGGCGACGGAGCCGCCTCCATCAAGGCGGGTTACCGCCTCGGGCTGCTTCGCATTTGGGATGAGGAATGGGAACAGGCCGAAGCTGCACTTACGAAAGTAACTGAAAATCAGGAGTCGAGCGATTTTCGCGCTCGTGCCCTTTACTGGCGTCGATACTGTGCTCAGAAAACCGGAAACACAGAACTTCAAAAATCCCTCAAAGATGCGCTCGCAAAGGAAGCCCCTCTCGGCTTGCACGGCCTGATCTTGCTCGGCGCGAGCCCCACAGACAATCACCCGAGAATTCTTCTGCGCAGCAAGCTAAAGCCAGCGATCAATGCTTGGTTGAGCGCGGCTGAAGCGCTTCAGACATTGAACACCGAAACCGCCCGCGATGATTCGGCGCGATTACTGACTGCAGCGCTTCAGATGATCAGAGAAACTGAACCTGAGGTTCAGCTTTACGCAGGATTGCTACTGATGCGAGCAGGTGACTCGCTCACCAAGTTCAAGCTGCTCACAGGCTTGTTTCGAGAGTGTCCGCAACTCATCTCTCGCGAAAGCTTGCAAATGCTTTTTCCCCTCCACCGATTCGAAGCCATTCGCAGTCATGAGAACAAAATGGACCCCTATTTAGTAACGTCACTCATGCGACAAGAGAGCGCATTCAATGAGAGGGCGCGCTCTCGCGTCGGCGCCGTCGGGCTCATGCAGCTCATGCCGTCGACCGCGCGCAGGCTCGAAAGGGTCTCACACAACTCTTTGTATAATCCGGTGACCAATATTCGAATCGGGATTCGTTTCTTTTCAAGACTTACCGATCGCTATCAAGGTGATGTCGAACTCGCGCTCGCCGCCTACAATGCAGGACCTGAGAAAGTCGACGACTGGAAGATCCGCTATCCCGTCGAAAATCGCCTGCTTTTCTTGGATCTGATCCCCTACCTTGAAACTCGCGAGTACGTCGCTGCGATCGCGCGCAACTATTATTGGTACAAAAAGCTCTATAGCACCGAAAACCTCAAGGGTGCCCCAGATCAGACGCCTCAGCGACCGAGCCTTTTCAAGCTTTTTGACACCTAATCCATCCGCTGATAGGGTGCGCCGCACGATGTCCGAAGCGCCCCGCTGGAACCTAGAAATCGCCCAATCCTACACCAGCGTTGAAGGACTTCGCAGGGCCGGCCTTATTTCGCCCGAAGAATCAGCAAAACTCTCTTGCCTAGGCGATCGATACCGCGTGCGAGTCACCCCCTACTACGCCTCGCTGATGAATCCCGCAGACCGAGACTGCCCGATTCGTCTTCAAGCGATCCCAGGACTAGGTGAAGAAGACCCAACCCTGCCCCAATGGGCAACCCGGTGGAGCCAGAGAATATACGACCGCCCCTTTCCTTGGCATGCGGACGCCATCGGAGACTTCGAAAAACTCGCCGCCCCCCGACTCACCCATCGCTACAGCAATCGCGCGATCATGCACCTCTCTTCCCTCTGCGCGGTCTATTGCCGATTCTGCTTTCGCAAAGAGCATCTCAATGATCCGGAACGAACGCTGTACGACGGCACCTTAGACGCAGCATTTGATGAGCTCAAGAGCAGGCAGGAGGTCCGCGAGCTCATCCTCACCGGCGGCGATCCTCTCGCACTCACCAATGCCGCGATTGAACGAGTCCTTGAACGCGCACAGGTCATCGAGCACCTCAAGGTCGTGAGAATCCATTCGCGTATGGCAGTGACCTTGCCTTCGCGACTCGACGAGGGACTTGGGCAGATCCTTCAGAAAACGCGTTTGTCCGTCAAACTCGTCAGCCACTTCAATCACATCAAGGAATGGACCCCGCAAGCACGCAAGGGACTAGAGATCATGAGGCACGCGGGGGTCGACCTCTACAATCAAACCGTGCTGCTGGCCGGGGTCAATGATTCGACGGATCGACTCGCAGAGCTTTTTCAGAGCCTCTACGAGAATGGAGTAACGCCGATTTATCTGCATCACCCCGATTGGACTCCTGGGACTTTTCAGTTTCGACTGAGCGTGGAGCGGGGCCAAGTGATCATGCGAGCGCTGCGCGGTAAGGTGGCAGGACCAGCGCTTCCCCACTATGTGGTCGACCTTCCACAAGGCGGAGGCAAAGCCTCGCTCATGGATGCCTCCCTCCGGCTTGTCGAACGCTTCGATGACGATCTCTCAATAGACGGAGCCGTCTACGAGATCGAAGCACCCCATACCCGGGCTTCGCCCTCCACCGATCTAACCACTTCACCTAAAACGCTTTATCTAGACCTTTGGCCCAAGCTAACTTCCCATTGATTCGCTTGCGAACCTCATGCCCTTTGCTACACTCTTGAGGACATGCCTCAAAAAACCCGAAGCAAACCGGCCGCAAAGCGGACCAGCCGCTACCATGAAGGGCGAAGAAACTACGTTCGCATCGAGTTTGAGGGCAAGGCCACAGTGCTTTGGCAAGAAGACTCGGATCCCCAGCATGCTCGCCGCTATGAAACAGCCGACCTGAGTATTTATGGACTTTCGTTTCGCACGACGAAGGATGAGAAAAGCAATTTTAAGCTGGGTTCGTCTTGCCATGCATTGACATTTCAGCTCGATGGCAGACCCATTACCGTTGCGGCCAAGGTCGTTCATCTCTACACCAAGACTCGTGCAAAGCAACTTCTCGTCGGAGTTGAGTTTACCAGAATCGCCGACGACGATGTTTGGTACATTGCGCGCGTGATTGCGGAGAAGAGCGGAGCCAGTCGCCCCAGAATCATCCACGTCGGAGTTCTGGACACCGGATCTGGCAAGGTGCGCGTTAAGCAGCACTTCCCGAATACAAGGGCCGCGAAAGTAAAAGCGAAGCCAAAGGCTGTTTCAAAAAAAGTGGCTCGAAAGCCCAAAGCCAGAACTCAGAAGTCAATTCGCCGCAAGTCGGCCCGCTGAGCTCACGCGATGACTCACCTGGCTCTTCCCGTCGTGCTTTCTTATCTCGGTCTCATGCTCATGGGCGTGGTCGACTTGCTTTTTGTAGGTCGCATAGGAGCGACTTCAATTGGTGCCGTCGGAGTCAGCACTTCCATCTTCAGTTGGTGTTTCGTTTTTGGAATCGGACTTCTCACCGGAATGGATTACCTCGTCTCCTACGCTCACGGAGCACGCAAACCCGAAGAGGGTTATCAAGCGCTCGTTCAATCCATGCTGATCGCGGTCGCGGTCTCCTTACCCACGACCGCCTTCATGATTGTCCTATCCTATCACTTGGATTGGCTGAGCATTAACCCCGAGGTCATACCAGAAGCTGGCTCCTACCTCCGCATCTTGGCGGTGAGCTACTTTCCCGGCTTGGCCTTCAATGCTTTTCGCCAATATTTGACAGCTCAAAACGTCGCGCGCCCAGGGATGGTCATCCTTCTGCTTGCGAACATCATGAACGCAGCAGCCAACTACATGCTTGTCCTGGGCGGCTGGGGCGTCACTCCTCTGGGTGTGGATGGATCGGCCATAGCGACGTTGAGCTCCAGGGTTTTCATGCTGATCGCGATCATGGGTGTCCTATGGCACTGGGACCGTGGGCACGATCGGTTGATGGCACGCCTCAAGTTGAGGGTCGATCTCACAGTTCTGCGCGCCCTCCTCCGGCTAGGTGTTCCGGCTGCCTTTCAGATGACATTCGAAGTAGGCGCATTCGCGCTTTCTACTACACTAGCGGCGCGCCTTGCCCCCCACGCCTTGGCAGCTCATCAGATCGTTCTCAACGTAGCGAGCCTGACCTTTATGGTGCCCTTAGGATTGGGGACCGCTACAGCCGTACTTGTAGGGCAGGCGCTTGGGCGCAAAGCTCCGCTCGAAGCCACGCGAATGGGATACAAAGGGCTTTGGTTAGGCCTAGGCTTTATGTCTTGTTCTGCAATCACGCTCATGGCGGCCACAGATTGGATTCTAGGGATCTTCACCACGGATGAGGCCGTGCTCATTCTTGGCCGAAAAATTATCTTGATCGCGGGTTTTTTTCAGCTCTCCGATGGCGCGCAAACGGTCTTAACAGGCGCGCTTCGAGGACTCGGTCAAACTCGGCAATCCATGTATGCCAACCTCGGTGGCCACTGGTTGATCGGACTTCCCATCGGTTTGCTGCTTTGCTTCGTTTTTGGTTATGGTTTGCCCGGCCTGTGGGTCGGATTGTCGATGGGACTGACCAGTGTGGCAGCCGTGCTCTTTTGGGTTTGGCGAAGCGAGACCGCACGACTCAGCGAAAGTTGACGGTCTCAGCTACACCCCCGTCAGAACACTACTCGAGCCTGATGCTGCTGAGCGCGTCCATGGTTGTAACGCCGGGCTTGTATCCAAAGTCTTTCTGAAACGCGACGTCTGAGATCAAGGTCGGGAATCTAAAGTAATCCAGCAAATGCTTCGGAAACCGAGCACCCAGTCGAGATGCCGCCGCGAAAAACGGATAGGCCACGAAGTGAGGAATCAAAAATGGCCGAGATCCGGCAGCTTTGATCGCATGCGACCACGGGATCACGCCTTCACCGCTTACGTTGTAGACTCCGGATTTGTCGCCCTCAAGAGCAAGCTTCATGGCTAGAGCGATGTCGTTCTCATGGATGAACTGCAACATAGGATCATATCCCATCAGAACCGGGCAACGAGCGGCACGCAGCAGATTGGTGACCTGATTCTGGATCCGAGGACCAATGACATTGACGGGCCTCAAGATCACGGTGCGGATCTCTGGATTGCGAAGCAAGAACATACTGGAGACATGATCCAGTTCAACGGCGTCCGAGAGCTCAGCAAAGATTTGGCTCGCCCTCAAAGGATCGTCCTCAGTGATCTGCAAGTGGTTGTGCTGATGAGCTCCGTAGACGTGAAACGTGCTAAAAACGATGACGTTCTTCACTCCGTGGTGCTGGGAGAGCTCAAGCAAACTCCGAGTCCCTAAGACATTGAGATTGTAACGAACGCTCTTGCGCGCGCGAGACGTGACAGGCACGCGCCCCAGATGCAAAAGCGCGTGAAACTGATGCTGACGGAACAATTCCGCCATTTTGCGTTGGCGGTAATCAATGCGATAAAAATCGCCCGGAAACGACATCCCCTCAGGCAAGCTTCTCGGATCAACCCCCACGAGTCGATACTTGCTGGCCAGCTGATCCACGACAACACCCGCAAGCCCCCCTGCTGCGCCCGTAATGAGAACGATAGGCTTGTTAGAGTTAGCCAAAGATTTGCTCTCCTCTTTCAGCTAATCCGGTATCGATCTCCTGCTGGAGCGCGCTCTTCACGCGCTCAACTAGTCCGTCGACTTCGACATCGGGAGCGTCCGGATCATTGTCGAAATGAATCGGCTCTCCAAATCGCAGGGTCACCTGAGTGGGAAGCGGCACCATCCCGATGGCGCCAAGCAGAGGAAAAAACGGAGTCACGGGCAGATACGGAGCGCCCACGAGCTTCGCCAGACGCTTAAAATTGAAGATGCCTGGATAGGTTTCTTCGCAGCCAATGATCGCAACAGGCACGATCGGGGTGCGAGTCTCAAGGGCAAGCCTCACAAACCCAGTACCAAATTTCTGCAACTTGTAGCGATCCTTGATCAGCTTGCCACTGCCTTTGACTCCCTCAGGAAATACAATCACGCATTCTTCTCGCTCGAGAAGGAGCCGACAATTGCGATGATCCCCCACCATCCCTCCACAACGCATAAATAGCGTGCTCACAAAAGGCAGCGAAGGAAACCAGCGCTCGACCATCCCGCGAGCCACACGAGGAGGCTCCCCATCAATCATCACCGCCATGCTCGTCAGCAGGCCATCAATAGGGATCTGTCCCCCATGATTAGCGATGAGGAGCACCCGACCTTGAGGAATGCGATCGATGCCCACCGTGCGTACGCGAAAATACTTGCGATACACCCATTCCAAAACCGACAAAGTGGCTTTTACCGTGCGAGGGTCTAAACCCCAATCGTCAAACCCAGCAGAATTAACATGCACCACCGCCCGATCGACTCGACTCTCGAGCTCAGGGCTTAGCTTGTTTTTGGCTAGAAAATCTCGCAACTCAGTCCACATGGGTAGAAGAGTAGTCTACTAGCTTAATCCACCGTGTCAATTTAGATTCACAAGAGGGATGAGGACGCTTATGCCTTCGGGCTGGAATGAGGTGGCCACTCGGGCCTTTGCAAAAGCCGGACGACCGCTTAGCGTTACCGTAATGGCTCTCGATCTTTTTACCCGCCGCCGCATGATTCGCTACATTGAGGAGTTTCGCTCAAAGCAGGGACAGCTCCCCACGCTGGCTGACCTAGCCCAAGAAGGATTTGACTCTGAACGCGTAAAGCAGGCGTTGAAAGAAAAAGTGATCGAGGAGTTCTACGTAACCCTCACCAACGGAACGATTGTCAAGGGCTACAAAACGACCTAGACGCATTTCGCTCCCAATCCCTTTTTTTCAGACCTCATGACCTTGTTTTCACGGTTACTCGGACTGATTAAATAAATTCTCTATAAATAATAACATCGAGCGGCCGGCACACGACTTGTAATACTGTCTAAATGTCGACGCAATGAAGCGACGGCACGAGACAGGAGAAGCGTTATGGAAGGCGCGTTTAAGGGTGGGTTTCTCATATACATTGCGACGTACATCGCGTTGATCGCATGGGCTCCGGCGCTAGCTCTGGCCACCGAAGGGGGGAGGCCTGGGCTCGCCGCCGGGTTCAACATCGACCCTGACTGGACACCCGCAGTTCTCCGCATGGAGGAGCCCACGTTTCAAAGTCAGCTCTACAGCGCTGGGTTTAAATGGAAGCAGAAGAACTTCAAATTCACGATCGGGACAATTGCTCAACCTGATCCGGACCGATCACGGTTCGTGGCATTCATCACTCATCAAGGCAAGGCAGCGGGCATCTGCGAGCGCATCCCATTGGGGGTCGCGCCCTTTGACGTGAACTCGATGACCTTGAATTGCCAAGGGCCAGCGTTTGGTCACAAGTCGGTCCTGACTAAATTCTACTACGCCGATGCGAGCGTGCAGCCGCAGCTCCTGCTGCCGATAACCGGTGGCAGCTATCGAAAGTTCACGTTGCGCGAAGACTACGAGCGCAAGCAGGTCGCCAAGGTTGCGCGCGTCGAGTGAGGCCGGGTCGAGGTGAGTGAAAGGGAGAGCGCGGAACCTGGGCCATGGGCTAACGAGTCGGGAGGCTCGTTAGCCCGCGACTTTTCCCTGCGGCCCGGTGACTACGATCTTGCCCTCAGACTCGAGCCTCAGCGCGATCTTGAGAATGTCATTCTGCGCACCTGCGATGTCAGAAACACGCTTTAACCCTTGGGTCTGAACCTCTTCTTTGAGCATCTCGCCCGCTCGCGCCGTCATGTTGGCGTAGATCTTCTCTTGAAGCACCGGCGTTGCCCGACGAAGAGCGAGAATCAGCTTAGAATGAGGGATTTCTTTGAGCAGAATCTTGAATTCGGAGTCTGTCAGCCTGATCAAGTCGTCAAAAAGCAGGATGCGCTCACCCAACTTACGAGCAATCTCTGGATCTCGCGTCGCCACTGCACCCATCAGTTTGCGACGATGCTCTGGTTCGAGAGCGGCGAGAAGCTCAGCCGCGATTCGCAAGCCGTCGACCTGCTGACCTTGAGGGTCGCGTGGTTTTTTCATTACGCCGCCTTCTTTCGCTTCTCGAGCTCGCGCTTGTAGGCTGGGCCAAGCTCGTAAATTCGCGCCTCGATAAAGATCTTGAGAAGATGCCCATCCAACTTGAGCATCCTGACTTCATCCTCGAGAATGCCAAGGGCTTTTTCTACAGGCACTGCGCGCTTGTAAGGACGATCATCGGCGCTTAAAGCGTCATAGATATCGCAAATCGTGAGCATTCGACTCTGCACAGGAATCTGCGACTCTTGGCTTTTGCAGGGATAGCCCGAGCCATCGAGCTTCTCATGATGCCTGAAGGCGATCTCTGGCACAGCTTCGAGGCCGCGGCTCCAGGGCACCATCTTGAGAATCTCGTAAGTCTTGGTCAC
>CAZGCK010000005.1:65951-67356 GCA_964524175.1 uncultured Bacteriovoracaceae bacterium
ATCTCGACCCGCTCTTCGGAGGTAAGGGACCCCTTGCGGATCGAAAGCTTGAAGCCTTCCTCAGGCGTGATCGCCAGCAGACGCTCACCATCTTCAGTCATGACTTCAAAGCGCTGCAGATCTTGAATAAGTTCACTGACATTGGTCGGAAGTACCGTCGGCTCGTTGGCTTCGGAGATGACATTCCATGCGAGCTCAATCTTCTCGAACTGCTCTTTGACCTTGCCCAGATTTTGGGAACTAAGAGATTGAGCTCGCATCTTGAGATTTGCCCGCATGAGCTTCAGGCGCATGCGAATCATCTCAAGCTCCCAGGGCATGAGCTTCTTCTCTTTCATCATGATGGATTCTTTGACGGAGATCTTGCCGATATCATGCAACATCGCTGCAAACCGGATCTCGCGAATCTGAGGGTCCGAGAATCTCACATCTTTGAGTGGGCCGGTTTGAGTGCGGTTGACCGCTTCCGTGAGTCCGACCGTGAGATCCGAAACGCGAGTCGAGTGCCCCGAAGTGATGGGATCGCGCGACTCGACGGCCGTTACACAAGCAGCCACGAAACCTTCGAGCAACCGTTCCTGCTCCTCCAGGAGCATGCTATTCTCGATGGCGAGGGCAGCCTGGCCGGCGACAATCGAGAAAAGGCGCTCATCGCGATCGTCAAAGTCAGGGTCTGGATTGCCCTTGTGGGGGTTTTTATTGAGAAGCTGCACGACGCCCACGAGATCGCCGCGCGGGGTAATCAGTGGCGCCGAGAGGATGTTTCGAGTCGCATACTGAAGGAGCGTATCGACTTTTTTAGAAACCTCCCGCCCCTGCTCGGCGACAGAGACTTTAAAACATTGCCGCTGAGTGGCTGTTTTTCCGACTAGGCTGCTCTCATCAAATTTGAACGAAAGATTTTTGAGGTGATCCGGAACTTGCTGAATCTTGATGCTCCTGGTGATCAGCGCCTCAAACGCGAGCGTCTGCTGGCCGTAAATATCTTTGCGCAAAGTATAGATCGAGCCACCATCGCATCCGCAGAGTTCGGTAAACGACTCGAGGATCGTGTGCAAAAGCTTAGGGAGGGTATGCGCCCGGGTGCTCATCCTAGGACTCATCGGCAAATCGCGGGATGACTGAAGAACGCGAACTGGGTTCCAGGCACCCTCTTAGGGTGCGATGCGCTATCCCAACAGAATCATTACTCTTCAAAAAACGGTAGGCAGCACAAAATCCGAATTATGTTATGACAGCCAGCAACTTGACGCAATGCACTCAAAAACCTAACCTAAGCCCCCGGACGATGCCACAGCATCATGGGGTTCTCCCTCCCCCCTGGCGACCCCAAATCGGCGCTCCAGGCCTCGTACTCGCTCCCATGGAGGGCGTGACCGACGCCCCTATGCGCGCACTGATGACG
>CAZGCK010000006.1:0-7356 GCA_964524175.1 uncultured Bacteriovoracaceae bacterium
CACTTCCCATTTGTGAGAATTTCGTAGGGATTTTCAGCTTTAATACAAATTAAAACAGTCGGACTAATGTCGGACAAAAGTAATTCGATCTATAAATAGCAACGCCCGCGCAGCTCAAAAGCCGTGCGGGCGTTGCCGATTTCAAGACTCTAAAAATCAAATTTACTTCAAAGTCGCTTGGCCTGGCTTCCACTCAGCAGGGCAGAGGGAGCCGGTCTTGAGCGCTTGCAACGTGCGAAGCACTTCTTCGACAGAACGCCCCGTACCGAGAGCATTGACGCTCATCCACTGAAGCGTGCCTTTTGGGTCAATCAAGAAAGTACCGCGAAGAGCGATCCCCTTGTCTTCGATCAGAACACCATAGTCGCGCGAAATGGTGTGGGCCGTATCCGCTAGAATCGGAAACTTCACATCCTTTAGGTCGCGCTCGTACCATGCCTTATGCGAATAGTAGCTGTCAGTGCTGCAGCTAATGATTTGGCAGCCAAGTTCTTTGAATTGGTTTTCGTGAGCCGCAAACGAACGAATTTCCGTTGGGCAAACAAAGGTAAAATCAAGTGGGTAGAAGAACAAGCAAACCCACTTACCTTGGAAATCCTTGAGGCTGGTTTCCTTCTCTTTTTCCTGACCAGCGATATAGGCTGGGGCTTTAAAATCCGGGGCGAGACCGCCTACTTTGAGAATATTCGACATCCGATGCTCCTTTTGTATGGTTGTTCTAGCGTGGTAGGATTCAGAAATGAAGTTCCAAATCCCGCCTACTCTGCGCATGCGCGATTTGCCGTTGACGCTTTTGCCTGCACTTTTTTGGCTGCTGGCGGTGTATGCGCGCGGTCCTATCATCACTCCCCATTGCGCCGAACACCCCGATCGATGCACGGAGTCGAGTCTTTGGCCGGTTGACCGTCCCGCTATGGGGCTCGAAGTTCGAGGCGCAGACGCACTCTCTTTTTTTACTCAGGGAATGTCGGGAGTTTTAGCCTTATCCATACCCCCACTTTGGAATGCAGGTCTTGCAATCACGGGTCGCGTTACACCCATGGGCGCTCTCGTCGCAACTGGAGTTGACTTAGCCATCTTCGCGCAAACCGCATCATGGAATGGACTTTTGACCGAGACGAGTCACTTGATTTCACAGCGCGCCAGACCATTTGCTTATGTTGACCCAGTGCGTGCTCGCGATTTTTCTAACTACACCTCGTTTTACTCTGGTCATACCAGCTTCTCCGCAGCTGCCATGGTGTGCTTGCTTCTGACGTTGATGAGCCGGGGTGCCAATGGCTGGGTATTGGGCGCGGCTTCAGCTAGCGCATACGTGATGGTTTCTTTTACCGGTATGTTTCGAGTATTAGCGGGTCGGCATTTTCCAACCGATGTCGCGGTGGGCGCGCTCGTGGGCGCTTGCGTCGCTTTCATTGTTGCTTACCTTCATCGCACTCCTCCGATCCAAAGTCGCTAGCGCGGACCTGGCCTCACACTTGCTGACAGCTCAGCAGAGGGCCAGAAAATGAATCAGCGTAAAACAGCCAATCGACTCCTCTTTATCCTTCAAGGAAAGTTCATCAGACACCCGCTCCACTCCCTTTTCGTTCACCTTCCTGTTGCGCTTTGGCCCATGAGTCTGGCGAGTGACGTCATCTACTGGTTCAATCCCACTCATCTCTTCGCAGCAATGTCTTACTATCTATTGCTCTTCGGTACCTTAGGTGCGCCGTCCATCATCACCGAGGGCGAAACCCTACTCACTGCGATCGGCGTTGGCGTGTTTGGCGTTTCGGGTTACCTCGGCGGCAAACTTGTCTATCAGCATGGAATCGGGATGCAAAAGCCAAGCAACCTCACTGGCAAACCCTCCATCAGGAGAGCGGCCTAAGAGTGAGCCACCTTCTTCTAGCCGATTATGGATTGATCGGAAACGAGGCCTCCGTCGCACTTGTCAGTCGACTGGGTTCGATCGATTGGTGTTGCTTCCCTTACCTGGACTCTCCTAGCCACTTCGCTTCCGTTCTTGACGCCACTCAAGGAGGTAAGTTCCAGATCGTGCCCCAAGGCGATTTTAGGTCAGAACAAAGGTATCTCCAGCGCACGCATATACTGGAGACCGTTTTCGAAACTCCCCACGGACGCGCGGTTCTCACGGATTGGATGCCCATGGAACCCGATTTACGGCAACAGCCCGTCATCTTTAGGCTGCTCGAGGTCATTGACGGCAAGATTCCTTGGCTCATGATCTGCGCTCCTCGCTTCGATTATGGAGCGAAAGCCGCTTTAGGAGAAACCCATCGCGGCGGCGTCTTGTTTCGAGGTCCCTCAAAGACACTAGATCTGGCTCAGTTGGGATCGAGCATCCCGCTGGAGATCGCGCCAGATGGTGCCCTGGCAGAAGCTCGCTTCACACTCGAAGAGGGCCAAAAAGCGCAGTGGATCTGGTCGTGGGGACGCATCGCCCACCTTCCTTCTCTTCAGCCAACGGACATTCCCCTCTCTCCCGCTCAATCGATCGAGCACTGGCGTGGATGGACACACCGGTGTCCCGAGGGGGGCTGCGCGTCTTCGGGCCCTTGGCATGACACCGTTGTTCGATCCTCGCTCGTGCTCAAGCTCCTGTGCAATGCCCACTCGGGCGCCATCGCAGAGGCAGCCACTACCTCTATGCCGGGCGTGCCGGGATCAAGTCGCACGTGGGACTATCGATACGCATGGGTTCGCGACGGTGCGATGGCGATTCAAGCCCTCGCGCACTTGGGATGCCGCGAAGAATCGCTTTCATTCTTTCGCTGGCTCAGCGACATCATAGCTCGCGACGGAGCAGAAGGATTACAACCCGTCTACTCACTCGATGGCGGTAAAGATCTGTCAGAACACGAGCTCCCATTTCTAGGCGGTCACCAGGGAGGACGCCCTGTGCGAGTGGGCAATCAATCGTCACAACAATTTCAACTCGATGTTTATGGCCACATCATGATCGCTGCGGTCGAAGTGTACCGCATGTTTGGGGAGCTCCCCGAAGGTCTTTGGCAACGCCTCGAAGAAATTGCCGACTACGTCTGCCATGCCTGGCGTAGACCCGACCACGGGCCTTGGGAGACCAGGCTGAGAAGCGAGCACTACGTCGCCTCCAAAGTCATGTGCTGGGTAGCACTCGACCGCGCAAGCTGGCTCGCCCAAGCCATGGGGATACCTGCCTCATCTCCCTGGGCAAACGAGATGCGAATCCTGCATCAAACCATTTGCAGCCAAGGCTACGACGCCGAGGCACGCTGCTTCGTTCGTGAATTTGGGGGCCGTGATCTCGACGCCTCCGCGATGGTCATCCCCATGTATGGTTTCTTGCCATTTGACGATCCGCGCGTGATGAGCACCTTCACGGCGCTTCGCGAAGGACTTTCTGAAGGCGCGATTCTCCATCGCTATCGATCCCCAGACGGACTGCCCGGTAGCGATGGCGCTCACCTGCTTTCGAGTTTCCTACTCGTATCTTGCCTCGCACTCTCGGGACACGTCGAGGAAGCCAGCTCTCGTCTCGCAGAACTCTGCAGTTACGCTACCCCGCTGGGTCTATTTGGAGAGCAAGTCGACCTCAACACGGGCGAGACGACAGGAAACTTTCCGAGCGCGGCGGTGCACCTGGCGCTCATCAACGCCAGTCTCTATGTGGGAGCTGAACGAGGCAAAAATGAGTCTCACCATGGCCTGCGGGGACAATTAATTGGGATGAATGACCGAAATATAGAACTCGACCTACGCAAGCAAGAAAGAGGAGGCTTCATTCTACCTTCTCAACTCTGAGAACAATCCAGCCGCCGAACGAACTCAATGCAGCCTCACCCTAGCTAAAGATCAAAGGACGCTTTTAAAAGCCTGCTCCACCGGTCTCCCAGAAGCTAAGCAATGCAGTTACTCCATGCAGACTTACGAGCGAATTGAAGAGTCCGGAAAATCCATTTCTGAAGAGTAGTCCGCTCAAGACGCTTTGCGTTCTTTGCCCCAGCCCTCGTCATCTTCGGCTGGCAGTTGCGTGGCACGCTCAGCCTCTTCAGGCCAGACATTTTGCTTCAGGAGGCCAACATCGCTAGGGGTTCTACCCCCGACTCGATCTCGGTCGCGTTTGGACATCAGTCCAAGATTAAGAATCAAAATTCCGCCTACCAAAAGAATAGAGACAAGAAATCCAACGAGCAGCACATAAACAACCACTGCTGCGGTGTAATCGGTAAAAGGACTCATCGCCATAAAGACCTCACGATCCTTATGATAGATGATGCAGATTTTGTACTAGCCAACAGACCGACCTAGCGTGTGCCCCGCAAGTTTCTTACGTACTGCTGAAGCTCACTCATCTCAGCTCCACTGAGCTGTCCGTTACCTGGCATCAAAGACCCTGTTAGGCCTTGAGCCACGATCCTTTTAAACTCAGCCGAGCTAACGACTTGAGCGCTAAATGGACGCGTTGTCACGTAAGCGGCGGGAAAGCCACTCATACTCTGCACCTTAATGCCCCCTTGCCCCTCTTCTCCGTGACATTGCACGCAACGGGCTTGATAAACAGAAGCGCCAGAGCCTGGCACTGTGTTTTCACGATGGTCATTGCCGCTAAAAAGATGAGTCTCCACTCCAGTGTCTGCTTGAGCAATACGCTCCACAGCAAGATCCACAGAGATCGACTTCTCAACAACTTCGCCGCCACCGCCTACAGTATTCACTCCAGCTTTTGCAAAGTCAGCTGGGGTATCCGCTTCGGGTGGAGTCGAGCTGAGCGAAACTACGTAGTGTACCATTGCCCAGCGATCGTCGACGGGCAACGTGCCAAATGAAGCCATCTGCGTGCCCGGAAGACCTTCTTTGAGAGTCTTAAAGACCATGCTGACTTTACGGCCGTTTTTCCAACCTTCGAGCTGCGAGAAATTGCGAGGGGGAGGATTAAACCCAGCAGCCGCTGGACCATTGCCTTTGCCCTCAACTCCGTGACAGCTCGCACAGTTCATCTCGTACTGTTTCTTGCCCTGAGCGACTAACTCAGGCGTCGAGATCCAAGGATTTTTGAGTTTGGACTTGGTAGAGGGCGCCATCAACGGCCCCTTCACATAGACATCGCCACGGAAGAAAATGTCCGTGGCTGTAAAGCAAATGAAAATCGCTAAGAACAAAAACGAAGTCGCAAAAATGACTCCGTTTTCCTTCTTATCGTACCAAAGATTCATGAAGATCAACGCTACGAGCAGCGCCTTCACGCTAGCCACAGCGACCGCTATCACAAAATTGAGTCGGCCCAGGTCCACATGAGCGATCGCAACGGTGACGACCGTTAGTATGAGAAGCGCACCTCCAACCCCAAACAGTACTTTGTTAGGCAGGATGTGGTGATGCGTACCACCGTGCTTATGATCAGAATTGTCGTGCCCTGAATTTGCCATCGTTTAGCCCACCAAATAGAGGAGTGGAAAGAGATAGATCCAAACCAAGTCGACAAAGTGCCAATAAAAGCCCACTAGCTCGACAGGCGTATAAAACTGGGGACTGAACTCGCGACTTGCGGTCCGCTTGATCAGCCAAGCAATCAAACCCATACCAATCAAGATATGGATCCCGTGCAAGCCGGTCATCATGAAGTAAATCGAGAAAAAGAGTGCCGCCTTTGGGTGATGAACATCGGGGCTCGTAAAATAAGCCCCGGGCAGCAGTCCATGATGAAACTTATGCGAGTACTCGAAGTACTTGATCACCAAGAAGGCCCCTGCAAACAAAAAGGTAATCACGAGCGCGAGAATAGCCTGATCTTTTTTGCCTCGCTGAGTAGCGCTCACAGAGTAGGCCATCGAGATCGAGCTCAAAATCAGAACCACGGTATTGACTGCCCCCATGGTGACGTCCAACTGCTTATGTGCCTCTTGGAACATGTCCGGATAAAGACCCCGGAAAATCCCGTAAGCGACAAAAAGCCCACCGAACATGAGCACTTCGGTGACCATGAAAACCCACATCCCTTGCTTGGATGCTTCAAACTCTTCGTCCGCATTGGCGAAGTGATGGGCGTGGTGATGAACTTTGAATTCCTGACCTGCTACCTGCGCACCTGCATCGGACATTGTTTTATCTCCCGATCATGAAATCAGTTAGGACCGCAACACTGTGGCGCTGCCCTGCGGAACCACGCCTTGTGGACGGTACTCGTAAGGCCAAGTCGTAACAGTCGGTGTCTCAGTAAAGTTCTCATGGGGAGGCGGTGAAGGCGTTTGCCACTCGAGCGTAGCCCCATTCCAAGGATTAGCCGAAGCCTTCACGCCACTGCGTGCTCCCTGAATCAGATAAACGGCGGCGTAAATAAACCCTACAGCGATGAACCAAGAGCCCACGGTCGAAACCTGATTGAGCATCGTAAACTCAGGGAGGTAGTCCCAATAACGGCGAGGCATACCCTGCGAGCCCAAGATGAACTGAGGAAAAAACGTTACGTTAAAGCCAATGATGATGAGCCAATAAGAGATCTTAGCGGCAGCTTCCGAATACATTCGCCCCGTCGCCTTGGGGAACCAATAGTGAATCGCGGCCATGAAACCCATGAGAGTGCCGCCCACCATGACGTAGTGGAAGTGCGCGATGACGAAGTAAGTATCCGTCAAATGCACGTCAACCGCGAGCGTCGCCAAGAAAACGCCAGTAAGGCCCCCAATGGTGAAGAGCTCCAGAAAACCGAGCGCATATAACATCGGCGCTTCGAAGCGAATCGCGCCTCGATACATCGTAGCCACCCAGCTAAAGGTCTTCACTCCCGTCGGGACAGCCACGAACATCGTGAGCAATGAGAAAACGAAGTTAGCCAACTCTGACTGGCCACTCACAAAGAGGTGATGTCCCCAGACGATGAAGGCGATCAAAGCGATCCCGAACGAGGAGTACGCGATGGCTTTGTAGCCAAAGATCGGCTTGCGCGAGAAAACAGGAATGACCTCGGAGATCACGCCCATCGCGGGCAAGATCATGATGTAAACGGCCGGATGTGAATAGAACCAAAAGAAATGCTGAAAGAGCACGGGGTCTCCACCCAAGCTCGCATCAAAAATCCCGATCCGGGTCACGCGCTCCATGATGAGGAGGAGCAGGGTAATCGCAAGAACTGGGGTCGCCAAAACCTGGATGATGCTCGTCGCATAGAGAGCCCAGAGAAAGAGTGGCAATCGTGACCAAGAAAGACCAGGAGCTCTTAGCTTATGAATCGTGATGATGAAATTCAATCCCGTCAGAATCGACGAAAAGCCTGCAATGAAGGCACCAAAAAGAACCAAAATCACCGTCGTACTCGTTTGAATCGAGTAAGGAGTATAGAAGGTCCAGCCCGTGTCTGCCCCTCTAAAGAAA
>CAZGCK010000006.1:7366-7720 GCA_964524175.1 uncultured Bacteriovoracaceae bacterium
CGCGCCAAGCATAATGGGAAGAATGAAGTTCCCAATCGCGGCAGGGATCGCAGGGATAATCACCAAGAAAACCATGATTGCACCATGGTAGGTAAACACCTTGTTATAGGTGTTAGCATCCATGAGAGTCTGTCCTGGAAAGAAGAGCTCCAACCGGATGAGGAGCGCGAAAATACCTCCCACCAGAAAGAACAGAATAATAGAAGCCAAATACATCAAACCAATGCGCTTGTGATCGAGCGTTTTCAGCCACGACATAAGCCCGTGGGAGTGGTTTAGATAGTTGTCACCGTGAGCTGCACTTGCGCTGTGGGCCATTACATCACCTCAAAGTCTTTACGTAAGCCAAGATGG
>CAZGCK010000006.1:7730-30248 GCA_964524175.1 uncultured Bacteriovoracaceae bacterium
TGGCGTTCACTTCAGATTCCTTCAGCACGCCTTTAAAGGTCGGCATGAGGCCCTGATAGCCCTTCACGAGCTTGGCCTGTGGGTTATCCAAAGATTCACGCACATAATTTTCGTCCGCTACGACCTGCCGACCGTCCGCTAGATTAACCTTCGTACCCCAAAGCCCTTTAAGAGAAGGGCCGATCTTAGACGCGCCATCTGTCGTGTGGCAGGATACACATCCTTTGGTGGTAAAATGCTCACGCCCCTGCTCGGCCAATGTCCGAGTGACAGTAGTGCCTTGCTTCTTTTCCCACTCTTCGTGGTCCTTTGCCGTGAGCTCTTGACCTGCATCGGGGATCGGGCCGACTTTTTTGCCGGCTAGCCAATCCTTCCACTGCTTGTCATCCAGCACGTAGACTTTAGCCAACATTCCAGAATGACTTGTGCCGCAATACTCAGCACAAAACACTTGATGCTTGCCTGGCACTTTGGCTTCGAACCAAATGCTTGTGTACATTCCAGGAACTACGTCCTGTTTCACACGAAAGTTAGGAACGAAAAAGCTGTGAAGCACATCTTCAGAAGTCATGATGAGCTTCACGGGTTTATTGAGTGGAACAAAGAGCTCACCCGTCGTGCTCTGACCCGTATCGTATTGAAACTGCCAAGACCACTTCTTGCCAACGACTCGGACTTCGTAGGCATCCGTTGGAGCCTGGGTCATTGCGTTATAAACTGAATATCCCCAACCAAAAATGATCAACAAAAGAAGAGTGGGGATCGCGATCCAGACCCCTTCGAGTAGGTGATTGCCCGTCACATAGCGAGTCTTGATGCCGGGGCGATCTCTGTATTTGAATACGAAGTAGATCATTGCGCCGACGACACCGACGAACATGAGCACACTCAGCCAAACTAGAAAAAGATAGAGAGTATCCCACTGTACCGCTACGTCGGTACCCTGAAGAGGTAAAGTTCTGGCAAGGCTAAACATTTTTTGACTCCTCGAGGAAAGAAATGCGACGCTGTCTGCGCCAGAAGACTGCCAGATACCCCCCGAAAACTACGACCGTGCCCGCACCGCCCGCACGCATTACCTGCGTTAGAGCCACTGAGTACTTACGAGTCTTGGGATCATATCGGTAACAAAACAAAAGGAAACGATCTACAACGGTTCCGATCTTGCCGTTAGAGGCCTCTAACAATGCAAGCTTCAAATCCTTGGCATCATACTCGATGCCATACAGATAACGAGAAACGCGACCATCCGGGGTGATTGCAAAAATTGCAGCCGAGTGGGCGTACTGTTTGTCTGCTTTATCGAATTTGAAATTAAAGCCGACAGCGTTCGAAAGCTTATGAATCTCGGCTTCCGTACCTGTCAAGAAGTGCCATCCAGCAGCGACCGAAGGAATCCCCAGATTGGCCAAGTAGGCGTTCTTTTTCTGGGTTGCGAGCTCAGGCGTTTCGCGGGGATCGATGCTGACTGTAACTATTTCAAACTCTTTGCCAGGTGCCCAACCAAATTGCTTGTGAAGTCTCTTCAGAGTGGTGGTTAGCCCATTGAGCACAAAAGTACATAGGTTCGGGCACTCGTAATAAGCCAAAACAATGACGACCGGCTTACCTTTTTGAAAGTACTGAGACAGATGAACCGTCGCTCCGCTCTCATCGCGGTACACGGGATTCTGCGCCAAAACAGAAGCCCCAGAATGTTCGGTGATACCGACATCCTTGAGTTCGGAAGGGACTTCAGTGGCGGCTGCCTGGAGAGTGAGGGCTGCCCATAGGCAAACCCAAAGCTTAAAAAACTGCATGAGGCGTCTAGATGGCTCCCGTTGCGATAACTTATAAGATGCCGGTTGTTCTCTAGTAATAAATTTGAGGAGGCTTCAAAGTCAAGAATAAGGTATCACGGCATCAGCTTGTCACTCGCAAAATTTACTTTCAGTCTAAATGATTCTCCTCCTCTTCGCTCACTTGCTCAAGCAATTGAGAGTTACCGCGAGCTTTCTAAATCGGGAATCGTCGCGCTGGTTTTGATCAGCGTTCTCGGCGGCTATCTGATCGGACAGCCGTTTGAGGAGCCTCTATCGATTTCGCAACTTGTCAGAACATTAATGGGTGTGCTGTTTTTGGCATCCGGATCTTCTGCGCTCAATCAGTACCAAGAGCGACACATCGATGCGCAGATGCCACGCACTGCGCGAAGACCCCTGCCCAGCGGGCGCATGAGCGAGAACGAGGTACTGGCTTTTGTAGGTGTTACGCTTGCGGCAGGCGCGCTTTTGTTGGCCAGTTTGAGCTGGCAGGTGCTCGCACTTGGGATATCTGCAGTGATTTCGTACAATGTGCTCTACACCCTTTGGTGGAAACGCCACTGGGCCTACGCGGCTGTACCCGGAGCGGTACCAGGAGCCCTGCCTATCCTCATGGGTCACGCCGCAGCTGACCACCATTGGGCGAGCCCTGCTGGATTCTATCTCTTCTTCATTCTTTTCTTTTGGCAAATGCCGCATTTCTGGGTCTTGGCGCTCCGATTTGAGAAGGATTACCGCATGGGCGGCATCCCCACCTTGCCCGTTTCAAAAGGCTCGTCGATTACGGTCACCCAAATTGTCGTATGGTGCCTAGCCTACGTGGGCCTCGCCCTCATCGCCCCTCTTTTTCTCAAAACCGGGGCGGTCTATTTGAGCATCGCACTGGGAGTGAGCGCAAAAGTACTTTGGGAGCTCCGACATTTTGCTCTCAGTAGCACCAAACAAGACATTTCAAGCGGACCTGCCTGGTTAAGATTCTTTTTATGGGTAAACTTTAGCCTCATCTTTTACATCGCAGCCGCCGCGGCAGACTTATGGAGCGTCTATCTGCCTTGGGTGAAGAACTGAGGCGGTTCCGAGTCCCCAAAAGCAAGGTTTGCCCCACTTTCTGCAACTACTCAGGGGCCCAGTTCAGCTTCTCTTTACTTCCGAGCCTTGCCTACTCCGACCCCACACCTAAACCTGGCTGTTGGCCCATCCCCTTCAGCGGCTCAGGCCCCGGACTGCGGGGACCTCGCAAACACTCGTCATAGCCAAAGTCCTTTTGGCCTAGAACGCGACCGTTCCCGTCCGTGCAGCCATCAACAAACTGAATCCCTATGCCTTTTTTCTGGGCAGGCGGGATCTTTGGCGGCTTCTTGGCGCTAAGAAACTCACCAGCGCCTTGAACAGTCGGTTGCACAGGAGCAGCCAAAGACTGAGGACTCAACCGAACCGGCTCACCGGCCACGGCAAAAGAGGAGGCTGCCAACAAAAAAAAGATCACCTGAACTTACTGATGATGATGAAACACAGACTCCGCCAAACGCGGATCGCCGATGGCAACGACATTATTCTTACTCAGGAAGCGGGAAACGAAGAATAAAAACACTCCCGCAAATCCTAAAGTCATACCGATTTCGACAATGCCGATGCGTGGACCTTCTTTGAAAAACTCAGGCTGCACGAGCCAGAGAATATCGATCCATTGAGCGACGAGCATAAAGCAACCCACGACCTTGAGCACCTTTGGGTTGCGCTTAGAATCACGCGGCAGGAGCAAGAAAAACGGAGTCATGAACTTGCCCACGAGCAAGAACACGGAAACAGGAAACCAACCATCCGAGAAACGATGGATAAAATAACCAGTTTCTTCAGGCATGTTGGCATACCAAATCAACATGAATTGGCAGAAGCCAATGTAAGCCCAGAACACCGTGAAGGCGAACATGAACTTGCCCAAGTCGTGAAGGTGATTGTCATTAACGATCCCTTCCAACTTGCCCTTGGACTTAAGATAAAGCGTAAGCAAGCAGGTGGATGCCAGATTCGCGTAGAAGAGGCCAGCAAAACAGTAAATTCCAAACATTGTGCTAAACCAGGTCGGATCGAGCGACATGATCTGATCGAACGAGGCCATCGTGAAGGTCAGCGCGAAAACGACCAAGAAAATCGGAGCTAGAACTTTATTCTTAAGCGTGTAGGAGTAATCGCCCTTTGCGTCTTGAGCGATAGAGTTGTTCACCAACTGACGCGCGAAAAAAATCCACAGAAGCAGCGCTAAGATATTACGGATCGAAAAAAATCCAATACTCAGGTAGCTGGCTTTACCAGACAGAACAATATCGGCTTTGACGCGAGCTTCGTCTGTCCAAACATAGATGTGCTTGAGTCCCAACAGCACGACGATAAAAGTAACCAGCGCAAACGGGAGATAAGAAGTAAACGACTCGCTGATGCGACGAACCGGGGCGCTCCACATCGCGCCGGTCAGCCACTGAATCGCTGCGAAGAAAACCCCGCCAAGCGCAAGACTCATAAAGTAGAAGTGATTGTGTATCAGCGAAGCCCAGGCTCTTTTAGGATCAGAGGTGAGACCAAACGCAAATGCCGCAACACCAACAGCGGCCAGAACTAAGAACGCGGTCTTGGCGCCCGAAGAAACCTCGAAGGGGCCAGGATTACGGATGCTAGGATGAGAAGCTTCGTGGGCCATTTTTGGATTCCTCGGCTATAACTACTGCTGTTCGGCGAACTTTAAGTCTTCTGCGGTCGGGCGCTTCGAGCGCTGGAGCGCCCGAATGTAATGAACGATCGCCCAACGATCTCCAGTTGAAACCTGAGATGCGTAACTTGGCATATTTGCCTGCCCCGTGCTGATCACGTGATAGATGCTGCCGTCGGGATAGTTACGGATCTTATCCGACTGAAGCGAAGGCGGCCTAGGGAACTTAGGAACAATAGTGCCATCCCCTTCCCCATTGGGCCCGTGACAAACCATGCAATAGGTATTGAACATGACCTTGCCGCGAGCCAACATCTCACGAGTCGGCTGAAGTGGATTCTTGAGCTCTCGTCCTGCCGACGCAACATCTTTCTGTGCATACGGATAAGGAGAGAACTCACGCGGCACGGTGCCCTTCACCGGTAACCGCATCGCACCTGGCTGCTGTGCTTTAAGAGCGGGGCTATAAACCATGTCCGGCATATAGATGGCATTGGGCAGCTCATGCTGGCAAGAAGCCAACATCGTCGCGGCCGCGATCACCACTAAAACGTGTTTCGGTCTCATGGCTAGAACCACCCTTCGGAGCGCACGCTCCGGACGTCTTTGGCGCCCACCTTACGTAGAAACTCAGCCGCCTCAGACTCCGAGAAGGCCTTGTATTGAGCTAGACTTGGAGACGCCTCTTCTTCTTCGTCAACTGGAGTGGGCGCTTCAATCACAATGGCGAACCGGTCACGCGTGATGCTTGGATCGAAAATCTTGCGACGAGAGTTAGGTAGCCCATTCAAAAGAAACATTGCTCCAACTGTCGACAAGCCGGCGAAGAGCACGGTCAACTCGAATATGATCGGCACGAACGCTGGCCATGAGTTGTAAGGCTTACCACCCACGATGATCGGCCAATCCACCGCAGACGTCCAATATTGCAGCAAGAAAGCCAAGCAGAAGCCCGTCAATCCAGCTCCAAAGGTCACAAAAGGAAGAGGAGAGCGCTTGAGGCCTTGAGCCGCCTCTAAGCCGTGTACCGGATACGGAGTAAAAGCATCGAAATGTTGGTACCGCGCATCGCGGACTCGCTTCGTTGCTTCGATCAGCATCTTGGGATCATCGAAAAACCCGACGACCCCGGAAACTGCCGTAGATTTAGTGTCCATGAGCGCCCTCTTTTCCATGATTGGCCTCGTCAGCCATCACACCCTTAACCTCAGCCATCGCGATTGCAGGCAAGAGTCGGCAAAACAGGAGGAACCAAATAAAGAACCAACCAAAGCTTCCAAGCGTTATGCCCCAGTCATACCAAGTCGGCGTGTAGTACTTCCAAGAAGACGGCAAGAAATCGCGGTGCAACGACGTCACCGTAATCACAAAACGCTCGAACCACATCCCGATGTTCACAAAGAGAGAGACAACGAACATCACAGGAATGCTGCGGCGGAATTTCCGTATCCAGAAGAGCTGCGGGATGATCACGTTACAGGAAGCCATGATCCAGTAGGCCCACCAATAAGGACCAAACGCGCGATTGATGAACGCAAAGCGCTCAAAGGCACTCCCACTGTACCAAGCGATGAAGAACTCGCAGGCATAGGCGTAGCCGACCATCATGCCGGTTGCCATGATGATCTTATTCATTTTCTCAAGGTGATTGAGCGTGATGTAGCTTTTCAACCCAAACACTTCGCGGGTAATCACAAGAAGTGTAACCACCATGGCGAATCCCGAGAAAATAGCGCCAGCGACGAAGTACGGCGGGAAGATCGTCGTATGCCAGCCCGGCAATTGGGAGACAGCGAAGTCAAACGAGACGATGGTATGAACCGACAGAACCAGCGGAGTCGAGAGACCCGCTAGGATCATGTAAGCCATTTCGTAGTGTGACCAATTCTTATTGGAGCCGCGCCAGCCCATACTCAGGATCGTATAGACGAGCTTCCGAATGGGGTGTTTCGCGCGATCGCGGATCGAAGCCAAGTCCGGGATCAATCCGACGTACCAGAACACCAGAGAAATGGTGAAGTAGGTCCCGACGGCGAACACGTCCCAAAGCAACGGAGAACGGAAGTTCACCCAAAGATGACGTTGGTTTGGATAGGGCAATAACCAAAAGGCGGCATACCAGGGACGACCCGTATGAATGATTGGAAAAAGCAGCGCCGTCATCACAGCAAAGATCGTCATCGCTTCTGCAGCGCGGTTGATTGCCGTACGCCATTTTTGACGGAACAAAAAGAGAATCGCTGAGATCAGAGTGCCTGCGTGACCGATGCCAACCCAGAAGACGAAGTTGACGATGAAAACGCCCCACCCGTTGGGTTGATTGAGACCCAGAACCCCTAGGCCTTTAGCGAACATAATGCCCGCTAGCGTCGCTCCTACACCAAAACAACTGAGCGCGATAATGAAGCAAGCCCACCACTTTTTGGTAGGAAATCGCTCCAAAGGGGCTGCAACGTCATCGTTGACGTCAGCCATCGTCTTGCCGCCCGCTACGAGCCGATCCGGCACGAAACCTATCGGCATGGCGTCCGTATGATTACTCATGATGTTCTGCTCCCCCGCCGCCGTGATGGCCTGACGTACCTTCCTTGTTGCGAACCTTGGTGAGGTAGTTGATCGCAGGCTTGGTGTTCAACACCTCGAGCACTCGGAACGCTCGCGGATCTTTCTTCAGCTTCGCAACACGACTCGTTGGATCGTTCATATCGCCAAACACGATCGCATCCGTCGGGCAGGTTTGCTGACAAGCCGTCTTGATCTGACCGTCTTGAACCCGTTCACCTGCATCCTTAGCCGTATCCTTTGCATCGCGAATGCGCTGCGTACAGAAAGTGCACTTTTCCATGATCCCGCGAGTACGGACGGTGACTTCTGGATTCCACGCCATGCTCATTGGGCCTTCATAAGACTTCCAATGATCAAAGAAATTGAATCGACGCACTTTATACGGACAGTTGTTCTGACAATAACGAGTGCCCACGCAACGATTGTAGACCTGCACGTTGAGGCCTTCGTCGTCGTGAACTGTGGCGAGAACCGGACAAACGGTTTCGCACGGAGCGTTCTCACAGTGCTGACAAAGCATCGGCTGGAAAACGGTATCTGGGTTCTCGGGCGAGCCACTGAAGTAGCGGTCAATCTTGATCCAGTGCATCGCGCGAGAGTTGCGAACTTGGTCGCGACCTACCACAGGGATGTTGTTCTCAGCCTGGCAACCAATCACGCAAGCGCCGCAACCGATGCATGACGTAAGATCAATCGCCATACCCCAGCGATGGCCTGTGTAAGTATGCTCTGGCCAAAGCGACGGCACGGTCTCCATTCGCAAATGCGGGTCCGTATGATTAGAGAGGCCCGGCGTCGCCTCGAACTCTTTCACCGTAATATCATTAATGATTGGACGGTTTTCGGTCACGGTATGCCACTGTACAGCGGCAAGACGGTAGAATCGCTCCGTCCTGCGAATCTTCACGGGATGACCGGAGTAAATCAAATGCGGGCCATCAGCCTGAACAAACGGATAAACGTCGACCCCCGCTTCAGTACCTACTTTGCCAGCAGCACGTCGACCATATCCCACTGCAACCGCAACAGTCTGAGGATGAATCCCAGCTTGCACGCGCACAGGAAGTTCAGCTTTGATATTGCCCGAAGTCACTTCAACAACATCGTCGGTCTTAACGTTGAGCTTCTTAGCCAGTGTCGGTCCTACCAGAAGGTAGTTGTCCCAAGTGATCGAGGTGATTGGATCCGGCATCTCCTGTAACCAAGCATTGTTGGCACTTCGTCCGTCGCCAATCGCGACTTTTGGATAAAGCGAGAGAAGAATCTGCTCACTCTCGACTGCTTTGGCTCGTGGAAGCTGACCGAGTGATGAAGCCTTAAACGAACGAGCAGACGAGCGGCCCGACGCATTAAGATCTACCACTCCTGCGCGAAGACTACCTTCCCAGAACTGTTCAAATGTCGCGGCACTCGCACTCTGGCGATAGATCGTCTCACGCCAGTTGGTCATGACATAGTCATGCCAATCTGCTGCGGTCTTAGCCAAACCAGTCCCGACCAAACCACCCTTAATCCAAGCCAAAAGAGTGTCTTGAAAAGAACGCGTGTCGTGAATCGGCGCAATCGTTGGCTGCTGCAAACTAAAGACGCCCTGAACAGGGTTCGCATCGCCCCAGCTTTCGAGCGAATGATTATCCGGCAGGACGTAATCCGAAAGAAGCGCGGTCTCGTCTTCGCGATCCGAGATCGAAACGACGAAAGGAACCTTCTTTATCGCCTCTTCAACTTCAAAACCCACTCCAGACATCGTGTAAGCGGGATTACTGCGATAGACAACCAGTGCATCTACTGCACCTTTTTTCATATCGCTGAGAAGCTTACTGAATGCTGCAAAAGAAGCCCGGTAGGCCGATGGACGATGAGTACCATCTACCGTGACGCCTTCATTGCCCAGCGCCGAGTTAAGTAAATTGACCGCGAGCTGCAGACCGAGCGCCGCCTCTGTGCGGGCACCTAAGCCACCCCCCACTACGATGCTCTTGCCTCGGTTATGCCACAAGGCTTCTGCTGCTTTATGAATCGCATCCGCATATTCAGGCTGCGCTTTAAAGGGCGCCAGCGCCGTGGTGATCGTTGCATCTGAAGCAAAACTAGAGCGCTTGACGATCTCATGAGCGAGGGCCAAGGCAATTCGGGCTTCATCACCCGGACGAACGGCGATACGATCATCGGCCGACGCACCCGTGATTGAAAAAGCGGACTCAAACACAATGAGCTTGCCGAACTTCTGAGCAGCTTCTGAAGGCTTATCTAGCTTGCGGCTCTTGCCCCAATCACGAGCGTGCTCGATCGGCGAGCCCCAGGTCCCTAAAAAGTCGGCACCCAAGGAAACAACCATCTTAGCTTGATCGAAGCGATAGCGTGGAACCACTGGCGTGCCGTAAGCAGAGAGCTGCCCTTCGACCACGTCATCTTGCCCAATGGCCTCAAACTCAATGTGCTCACCGGCGCGGAAGACCGACAAGAACTCTCGAATCAAACGCAACGTCGATTCACTATTGACTGCCCCAGTGAGGATGCGCACTCGTCCGCCTGCAGCAGCGACCGCCTTAAGTTTGGCGACAATCGCTGCGTCTGCATCCGTCCACGTCACATCATGAGATTGACCTGGCCGAGTCCGCATCACAGGTGAACGGAGGCGATCGGGATCATAGAGACTCAAAATCGAAGCTTGGCCCCGGGCACACAAACTTCCACGATTCACGGGGTGTTCAGGATTGCCCTCGAGCTTGATGGGGCGGCCTTCACGAGTTTTCGCGACCACACCACAACCCGTCGAACACTCCTGACAGGTCGTCGCATAATGATTGGCAACACCAGGAGTGATCTCTTCTGGCTTCACGACGTAAGGAATAATTTTGTGAACAGGTCTTCTGGCGCATGCCATCGTGCCCATCGCCACACTCGCGCCCATGATCGTCATGAAATCACGACGCGCCAGGCCACCTTGGGCCGAACGATCGATCTGGTCAATGAGCTCTACGGGTTTCTCGTAAAACTCTTGGGAGCGCTTTTCCAAAACGGCAGGATCGCCCCAGTAGCTCGCATCGAGTTCTTCTGGACCTACCCAATGTCTCGGGGGAACGAAGTCCGTGTGGCCTGAGGTGCCTGAGGTCGAAGATGAATTTGTCAGGTTGTCGCTCATATCTCTCTCTTGCCGTTGCTATTAATTATGACAGGTCGTGCAATTAACTGGCGCCACAGGACCCTGTGGATTCTTCATGTTGGGATAGAATCTGGCCAAAACCGCTTTAGGCGTGGTCTCGCCACGATGACACTCCATGCACCAGCCCATTGTAAGGGGCGCATTCTGTTCAACCTTCGCCATGGTTTGGACTTCGCCGTGGCAGGTTTGACAAGCCACTCCCTTAGCTACATGTCGCTTATGAGGAAAGTAAACGTAGTCAGGAAGCTCGTGAACTCGAACCCATTCAATGGGCTTACCTTCATCGTAGTGCTGCTTGATCTTTTTAATCCACGGACTGTCGGTCTTCACAACAGAGTGGCAATTCATGCATACACCCACGCTTGGCACCGTTGCATGCTTAGACTTCTCAGCATCCGAGTGACAGTAAAGACAAGCAATCTTGTTGTCGCCTGCGTGAATTTTATGACTGAAAGGAATTGGCTGCTCCGGAGCGTAGCCTTGATTAGAAGCCGTCGGAAAGTATGTGAAAAGGAGCGTGCCTGCGAAGACCACAAAAATCAAAGATAAGGCGATGCCCAATTTCTTTTGCGTCTCAGTGATGCGAAGCATGAAGTATACCTATATGAGTTGTGATCTTCTTCTGTGATAACGTGTATCAAATAAAGTTTCTAGTCTCTTTGCAAGCTTTTCGTTCTTTCCGTACTTTATCATAAGAAGTCTCACCCCATTCTAACACTTGCCCTGATGTCGTTTCACCCCTCCTATGAGCCTCTCCTAGGGGGACTCAAGATCGTTAACAGGGAGGTGATCATGATGGCTCATTTTCTCTACACATCTCCTTGTTTTCAGCCATTTTCAGACCCTAAGATCATGAGGCCTTGCTTCACTTATGAGGTGCCCGCCACCGGTCCCCGCCCCATTGAATTTTGGGAGCTGCAACTTCTAGATCTCATAGCGCCACCACGAGGAGCGCACCCAGTAGTACGCAGCGCGTCCCAGCTACCCCCGAAGGCATCGTCGCCCGGATTGAGTTAGACTAGGTTAGAATCCTATTACAGGGAGCACTGACTCGAGAACCTATGCTGAGATTACCGCGCAACCCTTTCATGAAGAAGGTAGTCCTGGGCTCGGCGATCCTCTGGATCTCGGGCACTGTCGCGCTCGTATACTTCTGGCAGACCGGCTCATTAAAACGATGGATCCAAGCTCGCGTCGTTGAGCTTTACGTGAACCGGGTACAACCCCACCTTCCCTTCAAGATCGAATCGATTGACGCAAACGCGACCTGGAAAGAACTTTGGGAAGGAAGGATCTCGAAGCTCTCGGCCGTCGTGCGACTGGATCCATTCAGAATCCGTCTTGCGGGGCCCATCGAAATACTCAAGCCCTCAAAGACTAGCCCCTATTACGAGATCAAGTTCTTACCCGTCCTTACGCTCGAGCCGACTTTTAACGCTCAGGAGCGATCTAGCGAGTTCGAGGCAGATCTCTTTATCAAAGCGACCTCTGACTTGAGCAAACTCGCTGCGCTCGAAGCATTTATTCATGCAGATCGGTTTGACTGGGCAGGTTTCTCAATCAAGAGCGTCGCGCCGCAGATTGTTGCCGACTGGCATGACAACGAGGCGAGCGTCAACGTGGGGTTTAAGTCCTCTGAGTGGGAACCTAAGAAAGACAGCCAGATCGTCAAGGTAGGAGAGTTATCCATTGAGGCTAAAACTCCGCTCTTTCTCAAGCCGTTTTCGTTCGGCCCTTCTGCGAGCGCGCAATGGCGGATCAAGTCCGGCGAGATGCTTTGGGGAGACAATTATCTCAATTTACCGCTCGAAGATTTTCCGGGCCGCTTGAGTGTGACGTTCTTCTCTTCGGACAAAAAATCGATGGAGAGCATTCGGAGCGCGCAGCTTGAGGTCGGCGGCAAGCCAGGAGCAGCGCCACTCTCCTTTTACCTCAATCAAGAGACGCCCGAGCGCTTTAAATTAAAATGGAAAGCCATGCCTCAGAGCATTCCGGCACTTGTCGCAGGGGCTCAAGCGGCGACTGGCTCGGGTGCCGGGGTTTTTTCTTTTTTGAATAGTTTAAATATATTCGAGTTCACCAGCGGTACGATCCAAGGAGAAGGCCAAGCCACCATCAACCCTCGGCGCCTCGACCCTAAACAGATTGATACCCAGGGTGTAGTCCGCATCAATGAGGCCGCACTACGCATTCCGGGAGCGAAGTTTGCAGCGAAGGGAATTCGAGCTGACCTGCCTTTTTCGACTCGAAACGGAGTTCAAGGCGAACTGACCGTAAAAGATGCGTGGATCCGAAGGCTCCATGGCTCGCTCGGCACAACGCCGATCTCGCTTGAATCGCTGGGACCTAGCGCATTCTCAGGCGAGGGATTTAGGCTTCGAGTAGGATCACTGCGCGGCAACGGGGTCTTACCTCTCAACGTAGACGGACTCGATCTCCGGGTGGGCGTCGTGCAAGGCAAGCTGATTCCGGGCGCTTCAAAAAACAAGGTTCTTGAAGTATTGAGCTCTGTGAATTTGTCTTCCGTACCCATCGAGAAAATCCTCCACCCCCTCTGCTTCTTGCAAGGAACTCGACTGCCTCCCGCCACGGTCGAAATAGCACTCAACCCCATACGGGTCTCACCACAAGACATCGACCCGGACGGACATGTGCTTGTCCGCCTCTTTGAAGGCACGATCCGCGCTGATGAAATGGGGCTCTTTGACATGAATTCGCCCACGCCAGAGGTAGACTTTGACGTCGAGCTCAAAGGGATTCAGCTGGGTGCGCTCGGCAACTGGCTCGGATTTGGCGAGATGATCGGCACGCTCGAAGGCTACGCGCGCGATGTCACCATCATCTCTTGGCTACCCACGCACTATGATTTCAGCATCGACGTCAAACCGTACAAGCGCGGCTGGGTCGAACTCTCTCCCAAAGCGCTCAAAAACACGATCAGCCTCTTTGCCGCCGAAAGCATGGACGAAATCCCAGGCATCGCGCAATGGCTAGCCTTTGGTCCGCCCAGTCACTGGCTAGGAGGATACGACATCAAATATGGGGGCATATCGCTCTTCTCAAACGACGGGGTGACTCTCATGGAGAGCCACGACGATCCCAGCATCTACTATTACACCAAGCAGCGTTACATTTTCTGGGGACATCGATTTAAGCTGCCAATGCCCCTGGGGTCACATTACCCGCTTGTCGTAGATTCGACAGCCATGGCAAACTTGCTAAAGCACATGGTCAATAACCTGAGCGCGCTCTCGGCACAAAAAGCTGCCGCAGAAGCTAAAAAAGGTAAGACCGTGCAGGAGATCACCCATGAAGACTTTGATTGCCAACCCCCTCCGTTTTAGCCTGATTGCCGCCATAGTACTCGCGACGCTTGTGCCAGCCGCGTGCGTAACCGTGAACGTGAACTTTCCGGAGGCCACCGTTCAGAAGGCGACGGATGACTACGTTCGCGACCTCTATAAGGCGCGCGAAAAAGGACGCTCGTCTCCAGCGGCCGATGCTGAAGTGCAGTCTCCTTCAGCAAAGCCATCCGCTAAACCCGGCGCTGAGCCTGCGGCGAGCATGATTGACCGCCTTTTGATCGCTGAGGCATGGGCCGATAGCCGAGCCGTCTTTAAGGTCGACTCTCCCAAAATTGACGAAATCAAAGCCAAGCAGTCACAGAACCTCGACAAGCTCGACGGCCATAAACGTGATGGCCGCATCGGAGAAGGCAATGACGGCAAACTCGTGCTCGATCCAGGCAAGAAGATGCCGGAACTTTTGAAGAAGAAGTTCAAGGCCGATGTCGATGCCGAGAACGATCTTCGCGACCAGCTCTATAAAGAGATCAACAACCTCAATAAAAGCCCTATTCAGGACATCCAAAAAGGGTTCAGCCGGTCATTTCAAGGAATGTCGCCTTCGAAAACCTGGATCCAAGATGAAGCCGGGGTTTGGACGCAGAAGCCTTAGTTTTCTGCGGACTGACGTGCCAACGCCTTGAATCGACCTTTAGGCGTCTGAGGCCTTTCGGCAAAAGAGAAACCGAGCCCAAAAACAGGCTTCCGTACTGAATCCAATATAAACAACAAAATCGACCTGGCACTTACGTCACGCTGCATATATAAACCCAGCGCATGATCAGTACCGCTGGTGTCAGTTTAAGTTATGGAAGCCACAAGCTATTTGATGACGTAAACATCAAGTTTCTGCCCGGCAACTGCTATGGGCTCATCGGCGCAAACGGCGCCGGCAAGTCGACCTTTTTAAAGATCCTATCGGGAGAGAACACTTCCTACAAAGGCACCGTGAGCATCACGCCTGGCGAACGCATCTCGTTCCTTCGCCAAGATCACTTCTCGTTCGAAGACGTCCCTGTGCTCAAGACCGTTATTCTCGGCCAACCTCGCCTAAGCCAAGTGATGGAGCAAAAAGACGCTCTCTACGCGAAAACCGAATTCACGGATGCCGATGGTGTCCGCGCCGGTGAACTCGAAGCCCTTTTCGCTGAACTGCGCGGCTGGGAAGCTGAAAGCGACGCCGCCGTTCTTCTCGCAGGCCTAGGCATCGGCACCGAGCTCCACGATAAGCTCATGCGCGAATTGCGCGACACGGACAAGGTCAAAGTCCTCCTCGCCCAAGCACTCTTCGGTCATCCCGACATCCTGCTGCTTGACGAGCCGACCAACCATCTCGACATCACGGCGATCCGCTGGTTAGAAGACTTTCTCGCCGACTATGACAAGACTGTGATCGTGGTCTCGCATGACCGCCACTTTCTCAATCAAGTCTGCACTCACATGGCTGACATCGACTTTAGCCGCATCCAGCTCTACACGGGCAATTACGACTTCTGGTACGAGTCTAGCCAACTCGCGCTCAAGCAAGCTCAAGACAAAAAGAAGAAAGCCGAAGATAAGGCTGAAGAACTCAAGGCCTTCATTGCGCGATTCAGCGCCAACGCGTCCAAATCTAGGCAAGCCACTTCTCGAAAGCGACAGCTCGAGAAACTCTCCATCGACGAGATCAAACCGTCCTCTCGCAAGTATCCTTTCGTAGGATTCAAAGCTGAGCGCGAAGCTGGAGACCAACTCTTGCGCGTCGAGAATCTCTGCTCGTCGATCGATGGAACCAAAGTCCTGGATCGCGTGTCGTTCACTCTCAAAAAGAACGATAAAGCCGTGTTCATCGGAGACACCGAACTCGCGGTCACCACGCTTTTCCAAATCCTGGCGGGTGAGCAAGAGGCTGACAGCGGGACCTTTGCCTGGGGCGTAACCACTTCGAGGTCCTACTTTCCAAAAGACAACTCCAAGTACTTTGACTCAGTGGACCTCAACTTAATCGACTGGCTCAGGCAGTACTCTCCCGATCAGAACGAGAACTTCGTGCGCGGATTCTTAGGTCGCATGCTTTTCTCGGGAGACGAGGCGACCAAAAAAACCAAGGTTCTCTCCGGAGGCGAACGAGTTCGATGCATGCTCGCCCGCATGATGCTCAACGAGTCCAATGTCCTCATCCTGGACGGCCCAACCAATCACTTGGATCTCGAGTCCATTACTGCAGTCAATAACGGCTTGATCCGATTCAACGGAACCGTTCTCTTTTCGACTCATGACCAGCAGTTCATCCAAACTGTCGCCAACCGTATCATCGAAGTGGGGGCTCGAGGCGCTGAAAGCTTTGACACGCCTTATGAGGAGTATCTTTCGCTGAAAACGGGCACGACCTCAAAGTAAGGCACCATCACGACTTCGAGAGCGACATGCCCTTACGTCGCAAGAGCTCGGCCCCGGTCATCAGGTCGTCAATATCGGCCGATTTGGCAACTCATTAGAGTCTCCGTCGCGCGCAGGAAAGTGCTCGCGCAACACGGATCCGCACTCAGCAATGGCTGCAACTAGCCCATCGACAGTACGTCCTTCTTTAAGCTGGGCAATGAGTTTTTGCACCAAAGCATCCCAAGTGCCAGAAGGCACTTTGCTATTGATCCCACTGTCCGCCAAAACCAATACGCGATGCTCGAGCAGTGACACAAAAATCAAGACACCTGTACGGTCCCGAGTCGCATGGAGTTTGTGAAGATGAAAGATCTCCAAGGCTCGCTGCTTCACTTCCTCGTCCATTTCGTCGGCCGCAAGGACAGTTCGCTGAAACAACGCAATCGAACCCAACAAATAACCTAGAAACAATGCCGGCACCTGCGCCCAAACGATCCAAATCGGGTGCAACTGAGGAAAAAAAACAGCAAGAATAAATCCTGTGGTGAGCGCCAAAACAACGCTCATCCGCCATCGCGCTCCAGCATAAACGTCGCTTCGCTCCAAGATCACAGGCACGATCTCGCCCGAAGTGCCCCGTTCGGCATTCTCAACTGCTAGGGAGACCTCAGCAATCTGCTCTGGGTTCAATAGAGGCTTAATCATTTTACCATCGTCCACTTGCGCCGCCTCCGCTGAAGCCGCCGCCACCACCGCCGCCAAACGTTCCGCCGCCGCCGAAGCCTCCTGCACCGAAGCCCCCACCGCTGCGTCGACGGCCGCTCAAAAGGCTTCCTAATATCAACCCACTCACAAGCCCGCCACCCCGAGGTGCGCGATCAAATTGCGAGCGCCGCCTCCTCCTAAACAAGGGCAAAATCAAGAAACCAAAGATAAGAAGCGGAAACAGGCCGATTCCAAACCCCTCGCGATGTCCTCTCGTCGAAGATCGCGACCTTGCTGAGTTTGTGGATATGCCTTCGACATTCAGTTCACCGCCCGCACGCTGGGCGATCGTCTGGAGTCCTGCCACAATGCCTTCTTCAAAGCGCCCCTCTTTAAACCGAGGCGCAATTACCTCGCTAATGATACGGCCCGCAGTCACATCAGGCAGACTGCCCTCGAGGCCTTGGCCGACTTCGATCCTCATTTGACGATCTTTGGGTGCGACTAACAGCATGGCACCATCGTCCATTTTCGCCCCGCCAAGCTTCCATTGATCCACGACTCGAATCGAGTAGGCTTCGATAGCTTGCCCTTCGAGCGACGGGATAGTCAGAAGCTGAATCTGAGGGCCCACTTCCTGGTTGAATCGACGCAAACTTTTTTCAAGCCGTACACGCAGCTCCGGACTCAAAATCTGGGCTTGATCGACCACGAGACCGGTATGCGCTGGGACCTCAAGTGCAAGCGCAACCCAGGGCTGAGCCCACGCGATCCACCCAATCACCGCAAGCTGAGCCCATCGAGACCCCATTTAGAAGGTCACCCGAGGGGCCTCTTCGATCTGTTTTGCATTCTCGACCGTGAACTGCGGCATCTCTTTATAGTGGAGAAATAACGAGTTCGACCAAGAGGTCGGAGGCACTGTGACGAGGTTATTGTAGTCCTTCACGGTATTGATGTACCGCTGCCTTGCGATGGTCACGCGGTTCTCCGTGCCCTCGAGCTGCACTTGCAGATCCCTGAAGTTAGTGTTGGCTTTGAGGTCGGGATATTTCTCTACCACCACCATGAGCTTGGAAAGCGCGGAGCCCAACTGATTTTGAGCGTCAGAAAACTTGCTCAGCGACTCAGGAGTCAAATTTGACGTATCCACCGTTGTTTGTGTTGCCTTGGCGCGCGCATTGACGACCGCCTCGAGAGTACTTTTCTCGTGCGTGGCATATCCTTTAACGACATTTACTAGATTGGGAATCAGATCAGCACGTCGCTTATACTGATTCACGACCTCTGCCCATGCCGCGTTTGCCTCGTTTTGGGCACGAGGGATGGATTGAATTCCACATCCAGAAAAAAGAACAAGACAGGTCACGACCCAGAGCGTAGTTCGAGTGGCAAGCATCCGCGTAGTTTTCACAATCCGAAATTAAGCACAAAGCGTTCCGTTTTACTACCCTCTGCAAACGGGGCTTTTAGTTTGCAGCCCCATAATTGGTTGGATAGCCATAGAGCGTCACATTAGTCACTCCGTTGCCGCCAGCGCAAAGGATGCTGCCACTTGTAGTGTAGTCACCATGGCCTTGGTAAGAGCCCACATTGGGCGAGAAAATGCATGACTCTCCTGTCTCACAGAGGCCGTCGTCATCGCCGATCAAAGCGCCTGTCGACGTACTGTAGTCGTTCATGATCTCAAACGCGTTCAGCAAGAACGTGTTAGCTGCCGTCGAATTTTGGTCCACCCCAACATTGGCAGCCGTGCTCGAATCAGCGGCCGCCGGGCAGGCGGAGCTTGAGAAAGTGCCATTCACCTCTTTTAGGGTCGAAGCACCGGATAAGAATCTTAGATCCCAGATCTGACAAGTTCCGGCGGTGCAGCGCCCCCTGTGATTGGAGCTAGGAAAAGCGGCCACATTGTAATTTCCCCACCCACGGTAAGGACTGTCAAAGCCCGTCCAGGTGTCGATGCTTGCATAGGCAACTGATCCTAGAATCCCATCCGGATTGGTGGCATCAGAAGTCACCGCTGCCACGAGAGCATTGGTGATATCAAACGTCGTTGAAGTTGCAGCAGTCAGAGGAGGGTTGGCGCCATAGGCGCACGTACCATCCAGGTAATTGCCCGTACCGAGCACAGCGCAGTTTGTAGAACTATTCCCGACCCAAAGCGCTGAGAGAAACTCATTTGAGTCGGATCCAGCCCGGTTGTCCAGGTTGGATGTCGTATTTCCCGAAGCGCCGATTCGATAAAACCGATTCGAATCCCCTTCGAGGTAAACACCCGTCGTATTGTTGATATAAAGCGTGTTCGCGAAGGTATTCATGTCGGAGTTAGCATCAACCCGCATGCCGTAATTAGATTGGTTTGCACTGGTCACGAACAGCGCCGTATTTCGATCAGCACTGACAAATCTGAGGTGGCCACCAAAGTTCTCGTTCCCGCTTAAACCAGTGACCAAGGTCGCGATGTTGTTGGTCGCGACGGCTGCATTGAAGTAGATACCGGCGCCAGCCATGTTGGCTGTGCTTAAGCGCTGAACCACATTGTTACCCCCAAAAATCTGAAGGCCCGCGCTCGCCCCATTACTGATCTCAATATCGATGAGGCGATTGTAACTTGATGTGTTCATCAAGTTGATCGACTCCATCGATCCCGCGCCTCCAAGGCCTGCATTGAAGACTTTTATCTGCCAGAGAAGGTTATTGGTCGAAGCGCTGGAGAGAGTTATCCCAAGGTTATTAGAATTAGTTGCCCGCACACGGTAGATTCTCGAATAGTTTAGACTGGTAAATTGCAAGAGCTGCGAGGCTCGAGTCGCGCTACCCCCATCAAACTTGCCTTCAATCCATAAGAAGTTCCTTGCAGCCGTAGCACAAACCACTGCGCGATAACCCCCGGTGCAATTGGATACGCCGCTCCCATTCCAACTTAAAATGGCGGTACCCAAAGTGACAACTGACACCTTGTCAGCGGTGACTACATATCCAGCGTTAGAAGCATCGCCGGTGAGCGTGTAAATCTGACTGGCCACGCTTAAGTTCGTGGAGGCGCCCCCGGTCGTCAAATTTGCTATCGTGTTGGTCCACCAATCCGCAGCAGAAGCTGTCGTGACTCTCGTGCAGTTGCTAGAGTCTTTCACCGTGACAAAATTGGAATTGAAAGTGACACCCACTGCAGGCTCGATCAGATCAGCGAGACCTTTTGTATCTTTGAGGCGAGTGCTCATAAAGTACGCGTCGGCGCCCGATCCCGGTGCAACGCAAATCCAATCAAAGAGACCTAAGTCATCCGTCGCAGTCAAGCCCGTGCACGAAGTAATGCCCGTGAGCACGACCTTGCGTCTCTCCCCCCCGTGAATACAGGTATGGTAGCCACCCGTGGTCACAGCAGAGTCGCAGACCACAGTCGTGTCAGAAACTTTTACGTAATCATTCCAGTTCGGAGCTGCAGAATAAAGAGCGGTCACGGAGCTTGAAATCGTAGCAGGGCACGCCGCCGCCGTAGAGGTAGTGGTAGATGTAGTATCTCCTGTCGAATCAGTCGTTGTGGCCGTAGGAACCACAATCGTAGGGGTCACACAGGCGGTCGAGAGCAACGCCATCAATGAGCCGGTTGCGATGAGTCGAATCTTATTTTTATAAACAATATTTATGTAAATCATATATTTCGCCTTTGAGGCCTAAATCTATTTTCTCGCGTTTCTGCTCCGAAGAAGATGAGTCAAACCTGACACGTCACCATCAATTTTATTCTTTAACATCAAATATTTGGAATAAATTGTTAATTAATTAAGTATATTTGTTAAATATTCTGAAAATCGACCCTCTGGACCCTGAGGGACACTACCACCTGAGTGTGCCCTCAGGACGCGGGCGCAGGCTCCGCCCGCCTGAACCGGTAGCCCCACTGTCCTGAGCGTTACAAATGCTGCCCCTTGCGGATCCAGAACCGCACGGTTAGAACCTTCTGCGGAGGTTCTCCCCATGTCCGCGCAAGTCTTTGACCATGTGCTTCAAGCCATCGGCAACACCCCAATCGTCCGACTGAACCGAGTCACCCAAGGCTGCCAAGCGCAAGTCTACGGCAAGCTCGAATTCATGAACCCAGGCGGGTCGATCAAGGACCGCATTGGGGGCTGGATGATCGAAGACGCCGAAAAGAAGGGCAACCTCAAACCTGGCGGCACCATCGTCGAAGGCACCTCCGGCAACACAGGCGTGGGCCTAGCCATCGCGTCTGCGATCAAAGGCTACAAGTGCATTTTTGTCCTGCCCGACAAGATGTCGCTCGAAAAAATCCGCAATCTCCGAGCCTTCGGCGCCAAAGTAGTCGTCACTCCCACCGCTGTCGAGCCAGAGGATCCCCGCAGCTACTACCAAGTCTCTCGCCGGCTGGCCCGCGAGACGCCCAACGCTTTCTACATCAATCAATACGACAACCTCTCCAACCGCGAGTGCCACTACAGCTTGACAGGTCCCGAGATTCTAAAACAAATGCCTGATATCGATGTCTTCGTAGCCGGTATCGGCACGGGCGGCACGATCTGCGGCGTAGGCAAGTACCTCAAGGAGCATAAGCCCTCTTGCCAAGTGCTCGCGGTCGACCCCGTGGGATCGATTGTTTACGAGTACTTCAAGACCGGCAAGATGCTCAGCATGCCCAAGACCTACAAAATCGAGGGCATCGGCGAGGACTTCATCCCCAAAAACTACGATCTCTCTGTCATTCACGACATGATCCAGGTCGAGGACAAAGAGTCGTTCTTGATGACTCGTGATCTCTTGACCAAAGAAGGCCTGTACACGGGCGTCTCTTCGGGCTCGGCAGTCGTCGGAGCGCTGAAGTGGATCAAGCTTCAGGGAGACAAGATGAAGGGCAAGAAAGTCCTCGTCATCCTCCCCGACAGCGGCAATCGCTATTTGTCCAAGGTGTATAACGACGATTGGATGCGCGAAGCAGGCTTTCTCGACAAGCCTTCGATGGGCACCGTTGCCGACCTCATGCGCCTGATGAAAGCCTCAGGCAGCCCGATCTTCATGGCTAAGCAAACCGACAAGCTTTCTTCAGTCATTGAGTTGATGCGAGATAAGGACATTAGCCAGCTCCCCATCGCTGACGATGCCGGCTGGATCAAGGGGATCGTGACTGAAGGTGCGATCTTGAGCGCCCTATACGAAGGGCGAGCAAAACCTACCGATTCGATCGAAAGCTTGGTCGATCCTTCAGTTGAGTTCGTCACGCCTGAAGATCCTGTTGAGAAAGTGTCAAGGCTCGTGACCTCAGGCAAGGTCCCGCTAGTAAACGATCCAACACAGCACGGCAAGCTATTGGGGATCATCACGAAGATCGACTTGCTAACTTATTTGGGCAGCAGAACTTAGGAGCTCGCGGGTCAACTTCTATGGAAAGTATAAACCACTAAATTTAAGCCGCTTTGGCCTATTTTAGACTCCCCAGCTTGCGCTCTTGCTTCAAAGTCTCCCAAGTCATGCGGAGCGCTTTGAGCTCGTCGATCACTTCGGCCTGCGCAATCTCGCCTCTGCGATTGTACTGCCCTTGAGTCGAGATTGATTGCTTCAAAATATCGATCAATTTTGGAGCAGGAAGCTCCGGATTGATCTCAATCATTTTTTTAAGGACGCTCCCCACTGATGGCGTCCTGTGAACTAAACTTTCCATAAATAAAAAGAGCGAACCCCCGGAACGTGATTTTCGCGAAGTATCCGGAAAAAAATTTCCTGTCACGGGGATTCGAAAAAATTCTAGAAAAAACGAACGCAAATTCTCGATGACTCGCTCTTCGTTCAATCTCCGTGGAGTTGGCCCCTGAAAAATTCGGCCGGTTGAGAAGATACAACCTGACTTCATGCGTCGCA
>CAZGCK010000006.1:30258-45731 GCA_964524175.1 uncultured Bacteriovoracaceae bacterium
AGCACCTCCTGCGAAGAACTTGGCCTTCACCACCTCGAGTAGCGCTCTAAATTGATGGCGGTCCAAAACCATAACCCTAGGACTCCTTCGATCTTCAAGAAGTGGGCTGGGTGGATAAACCCAAGGGATCGTGAATTGCGCTCTGGCATGTAAAAATATCGACTGCTATGGAGTTTCCATGCCTTCGCGCGAAAGCCCTCAGTTTGATTCCCTTCCTCTATCCTCTGATCTCATTACGGTCACGCGAGAGCTCGGCTTTGAGCGACTCACCCCTATTCAAGCTCAAAGCATCCCACTCATCTTGGCCGGCAAAGACCTGATCGCTCAGTCCAAAACCGGAAGCGGTAAGACCGCCGCCTTCTCGCTTCCCATTCTACAACGCCTTGAGCAGACTTGCGGGCAGCGGGGTGCTCACCGATCGCAGCGCCGCCTTCAGGCCCTTGTGCTTTGCCCGACCCGCGAACTTTGCACGCAGGTCGCCCGCGAAATCAGAAGACTAGGACGGCGACTTCCGGGACTGCAGGTACTAATCCTCTCGGGAGGACAGCCGATGTTTTCTCAGATCGGAGCTCTAGAAAAGGGAGTTCATATCGTGGTGGGTACCCCTGGGCGAGTTATCGACCATCTCTCCCGTCAGACGCTGAACCTGAGCTCAGTCACAACCGTGGTCCTCGACGAAGCAGATCGGATGCTCGACATGGGGTTCCAAGAAGACATGGAGCGAATCCTCGGCGAGACCCCTAAAACCAGGCAGACTCTGCTGTTCTCAGCGACTTTTCCGAGGTCCATCGAATCGATGAGTCGCTCCTACCAGCGAAGCCCCGTTCGCGTGACTGCCGAAGATGAGGCCCAGAGCGCTCCGGACATCGAAGAGATCCTGCACGAGGTCTCAGACAATGATGGATCTGCCAAACTTACTGCCCTGCTCTCCCTTCTGAACCAAAGAAAACCTGAGTCCGCGATTGTATTTTGTAACCTCAAACTCACCGTGACCGAGCTCACTCGAGCTCTGCAACAAGCGGGTGTCAGTGCATCGGGGATCCAAGGAGACTTGGAGCAAAGGGAGCGCGACCGAGTCATGGCGAGGTTTCGCAACCAGAGCACTCGAGTCCTCGTTGCGACCGACGTGGCGGCTCGGGGCATCGACGTGGAGAAGCTCGATCTCGTAGTCAATTTTGACCTGTCGCCTGACCCCGAAGTCTATGTGCACCGAATCGGTCGTACCGGGCGTGCAGGGCGCAAAGGTCTGGCGATCTCCCTGGCTACGACTCGGGAACGGGCCAAGATCGAGCGCATCGAGGAGTTTACTAGCAAGCGGCTTGAGCGCGTACAGCTTGAAATGAGGAAGGCCGAAGTCGGTGAACAGAAACAAACGACTGATCAGAGCGCCAAGATGGAGACTCTCTACATCGCTGCCGGCCGCAAAGAAAAGATGCGTCCGGGAGACATCCTAGGAGCACTCACCGGTGAAGCTGGGGGCTTGAACGCCGTGGATGTAGGCAAGATTGAGATTCACGACCATTTTTCATATGTGGCGGTTTCTAAGGCAGTTGCGCAGATCGCCGTGCAACGACTGACGGATGGCAAGATTAAGGGCCGGAAATTTAGAGTGGGCCTGGCTCGATGAGATTGGGCAGTAATCCCACCCATCGCAGTCAATCTCCCCTTGGCTTTTAGCCCTGGCCCACGTTAAAAACTTCAAGCGGAGGCCCCATGAAATCCTCAAACGACACTTCCACCTTAGGTTTTGGTACCCTTGCCATTCACGCCGGCCAAGAGCCTGACGCTGCGACCGGCGCAGTGATGACCCCGATCTACCAAACCAGCACCTACGCCCAAGAGTCTCCAGGCAAACACAAGGGCTACGAATACTCTCGCACCGACAACCCCACTCGCACCGCCTACCAAGCCTGTGTGGCAGCTCTCGAAGGTGGCAAACACGCGCTGGCGTTCTCATCGGGGCTCGCCGCAACTGATGGCATTCTCCACCTTCTCAAGTCCGGCGATCACGTCGTCTGCGGGGATGACGTCTATGGCGGCACATTTCGAATCTTCGACAAGGTGTTCACCAAGATGGGCATCAGCTTCAGTTTCGTGGATTGCTCGGATCTTCAAAAAGCGGAGGCTGCATTTAAGCCCAATACCAAGCTCTTTTGGATCGAAACGCCGACCAATCCCATGCTCAAAGTTCTAGATATCGCTGCCCTCACAGCGATCGCCAAGCGCAAGGGCGCCGTCTCTGTCGTCGACAATACCTTCATGAGCAGCTACTTCCAAAAGCCGCTTTCGCTAGGTGCCGATATCGTCGTTCATAGCGTCACCAAGTACATGAATGGGCACAGCGACGTCGTGGGAGGCGTCTTGGCTACGAACCGCCCGGATCTCTATGAGCAGCTCAAATTCCTGCAGAACGCTATTGGAGCCGTTCCTGCTCCGATGGACTGCTTTCTCGTGATGCGCGGACTGAAGACTTTGCACGTGCGCATGGAACGTCACGCAGCTAACGCGATGGAAATCGCAAGGCTTCTCGAAAAGCATCCCAAAGTTGATCGCGTGATCTACCCTGGACTCGAGTCGCATCCGCAGCACGCGATCGCACGCAAGCAGATGACAGGTTTTGGAGGGATGATCACGTTTTTCTTGAAAGGCGGGCTCCCAGAGGCGCGAGCTTTTCTTGAGAAGGTGAAGATCTTCACTCTAGCGGAGAGCCTTGGAGGAGTTGAATCCCTCAACAAGCACCCTGCTATTATGACTCATGCCAGCATCCCTGCGGAGACTCGGAAACAACTGGGCATTCATGACAATTTAGTACGTATCAGTGCCGGTATTGAAGATGTCGCAGACCTCAAGAAAGACCTGATTCAGGCCTTAGGTTGAGCGCTGGACACCCAGGTCTTTTGATAAACTGGGGCGCGTTCAGAGCTAAACCGCACCATTACTTAACTGGGTTAGTGTGTTTTTAATTGCCTTTTGCGGCCGGCTCGATTAAAAAGAGCCTACTATGCGAAAACTCAAGGAAATCCTGAAGCGCATCCTCAGGAGCAACTCTCGTCTAGCTCTGGCCTAATTCGACTTAGCTTAGTTTTTCGCTAACCGAATCAAGCGCGACTCGACATCAAATATCACGCCCGTACAATCCTGTGGCGGTAGGTCGTCTGGTTCTACAAACTTTGATTTGATCAGATACACGAGCTCATTGAGCGAATCCTTTGGATCCGAGTCTCGATAGCGATTCATCAATTCCCTAAGCGCGGCAGCGCCGCCTGCAGCCTCAACAAATCCATCCGAGAACAGCGCCAGCCGACCCTCGGGATCGAGTTGAACTTCGCCTCCGAGCGCGCGCTTACCCCCGGCTGCGATCTCCGCACTCGTACGACTCAGGGACCCGCCGTGCGTGAGCAGTTCGTCAAAGGCTTTGCCAGGAGGAGCATACAAGGCTGCCGCAGCACCTAGATTGAGATAACTCAGGCGGTAATCTTTGCGTGAGATCACTCCGTAAAAGAGCGAGAGACGATCCTTCTCGTTGAGTGTTGCTTGCAACTCCGCTTGGATTTTTCGGACTGTCTCTGCGCAAGACCGGGCTTCATCTGTCGAAAGCTTCACTGCAACTCGCATCAAGGCTGCGAGCACCGCGCTCGAAAGCCCATAGCTTGAGGCATCCGTCAGCACGAGTGAGAGCTGCTGTTTGTCGGGAGACTCTGCTAGATCCACATGATCACCGCCAGAGCGCATGCCTGCGAGGTAACGGCACTCGACTTTAAAGCCCTTGATGCCCGCAAAGCGCTTGGGATGCTTTTCTTTCTGCAGGCGCGTCGCAAGACTGAGGTCTTCGCCCAACTGTCCTACAACGTTTGAGAGCGACTGATTCAAAGAAGTAACCTGAGCGAGGTCCTCTGATGCCGACTTCGTCCTCTCTGCGAGCCGCAGCTTTCCCAAAACTTCAAGAGAGCGAAAGGGACGGACCAGAACCTCGTCCACCGAGCCCTCAATCCAATCAGCAGGGGCGTTTGCAGAGGCATCCACGACCATGACCACAAAAGGACGCGGACCTGAAGCCGCGCGAGCAGCGCGCTCAATAGCGCTCAGGACTTCTAACACCTGATCCCGGTCGATCAATCCGTCTAGCAACACGAGATCGCACGCGAAGTTCATCTTCGCTTGCTCAATGGTCATGAGCTCGCAATCCAATTCAAGAAGGCCGCTCACGGCTGATTTGAGCTCATCCGCAATACTTTGGCCTCGAGAAGATTCTGCTGAAAAAAACTTTATGCGAACATCCGCCGCGACTGGTGATGCGACAGGTGACTTCTTGGGTGCGCCCATCGTTAGAAGGCCCTCACTTGGTATTGGAGCAGGTACCGAGGATCACGCTGCTCGAGATATGAACTGCCGATCTCTTCGCTGTACCAGGTAAAGGAGAACTCTCCCTGGCGCCGGCGCAAACCGATGCCGGCCGACGGATAGCCACTGCCCCAACCGCCGCGAAGAAAAAAAACATCGCGAAATGAAATCTCCGCTCCCGCACAAAGGCGGCCAAACAAACTCACGCCCGAACGATTGGTGAAGTCTCGATACTGAAGTATCAAATTTGAGTAAACACCCGACCCGATTTTGGGCTGTATGCTCAGTGAACCATCAAAAGTCATCAACTCTGTGGCTGGAGTACCAGAGGATGTAGTCGTAAACTTGTAGAGCATTGTGTCCATATAGACGGTGTTGAGCGCGTTTCGGACGACTACGTTGAACTGAGGCAAGTAGGTGATCGGCAATGTCAGTGAGCCTCCCACGGTGTGTGAAAAGCCCGAACCCTGGGCAATCGATTGATTGTATCCCAGCGGATCAGTGTCGGTCGGAACAGTCACATCGCCCTCAGCTTTGTTGACCCACTGAATGCTATATCCCAGCCGAACTATCCCGCCCGCAAGACGCACACCTGTGGCGAGCGCGGGAATGAGCTGGTAATTGCTCTTATAGCGAACATTGCCAGAGGTCGTGTAGGAAGCAACGAACTCCTCTTGCGCCAACAAACCAACCGAGAAAAACCTCGTGTAGTAAGTGGGGAGAATCGTCGCTCCTACTCCCTGAAAGACGCCGGGAGAGGATTGGAGATTGGAGAGATTGCTAGAGAGGCTCGTGATCTTAAATGAGTTTAGACCCAATCCAGACGCAAAGCCGCTATTGCCCATCAGGCTGATGTTCATCGGCTCGAGCTTCACGCCACGGAGTTTGCCCATGACCGCCGGATTGTAAAACAAGGCAGCGGCTCCATCGTCGCCTATGGGCAAGAATGCATCTCCCAAGGCAGCGGCTCTCGCCGAAGTATAGCGCGAGCCCGGCACGACATCTTGCCGGGCAAAGGCCGAGGTAGACTGCAAACATGCTAAACATCCGAGAGCCAAAGCCCAACCGGCACGCACGATCATAACTACCTTATCGGCAGCTTTCTCAATTGCTTATCGGCAATCTTTCGAAGACTCAGCGAGAACTCAATATCTATCAATGAAGCGCCAGTCTTTTGACTGACCCTTTCCCTCCTGCTTTACGGCCACATCTCCTGCTCTAAACGTAAAAACACAAAAACAATATACCCTATCAAGTCCTTCTAATTTTGATCCGAATAGATGTGCGGATGGCTAATCCGATTCTAGAGATCCCAGACTGGGCGCATATGGTCGCCAAGACGCTCATGCAAGCGTTGCGAGAGCGAGACCCCTACACTTATGGGCACTGCCGTCGAGTCGCACGCAACGCCAAGATGCTTGCGGCCTCAGCGGGACTCAGCGAAAAGGACCAGAAGATCATCGAAACTTCGAGCTTGTTTCACGACCTTGGAAAAATGGGCGTTCCAGACAGCATCCTGCTGAAACCTGGGCGCCTCACACCCGACGAAGAAGCGATTATGCGCGCTCATCCACTCAAGAGCGCAGAGATCGTAGCTCCGCTTGCGGGCGTTCCCTTTTTTAGAAGCACATTGCCAGGAATCCGCCATCACCATGAACGCATCGACGGAGCAGGCTATCCGCACGGGATTCAAGGAGAGAACATTCCGCTCTCCGCAAGAATCATATTAATCGCAGACACATTCGACGCGATGACGACCACTCGTCCTTATCGCAAGGGCCTGGCCTTTGAGGTCGCTTACAAAGAACTTAAGCAATTCTCGGGTCGCCAATTCGATCCGCATCTGGTCAAAGTCTTTTTGGAGTCCCATCCAAAGTGGGGCACCCTCGAGGACGAGATCACAGAAGAGTTCGTCGCGTCGCACTTTCGACGAGTGGCGTGAGCCGATGCTTCCCTCAAGCGGATATCCAGTACGCCTCAAGTTCATGCACTGAGCACCTCTAGACTTTTTCTTCGCAGAAGCCTTAAGTGGGCTGCTTGCTCGCCACCTCAATCAATTGCTTTGCGGAAATCGGAATATCCTTGAGCTCGGGCCCCTTCCAAAGGGTAAGCACTGGATCATCCTCGCCTGTTGGCTTTTGGGGAGCATTGGCCATAAGCGTGGCCATTTGGATCAAAGCGGACAATGTATAGATGCTCTTATCCGCGGCCGAGCGGAGCAAGAAGGGCAAATGATGAAACAAGATCGCACGCTCGGCGGAGCGAAAAATCGGGATGCATGATCCCGCAAAGGCGCCCAATACCGAATGATTCACCCCGTATCGCGTTTGCTCGGCGTAATGCCTCACCGATCGGGGTAGATTTTTCTTGTCGCAATCCTCTGTAAACTTCAGGTAGCTGCGATCCAGGATCGCTAATATCGGCTTACCCATATCGTGAAGCAAGGCGGCTGAGAAAAGATACTTTGCGTGAGGAAAGTCAGCAAGCGAGGCCCCAAGAGCAACTGAAAGCTGCGCCGTTCGTAGACTATGAGCGTAGGTGGTTTCGATGAGCTTAAGGACAGCTTTGAGCTCCGTCGCATCTTGGACCAAAGCCTCCGCGAGCAACCAAATCAAATCAAAGACATACCCTGCGGCAAACGCAGAATCTGAGTGCGTCCCCTTTTTTTGTCCAGGCTGGGCGTTCGCGACCAACGACTCCTCAGTTTTGACCGCGAACTTGAGAATGTCGCTGGGATTGTAGGCGAGTTTATTGCCATCCTTGCCCCAATCCGGATGGACGCCTTTGATGGATCGGATCGCTTGCAATGCTAAAATAAAGTTGCGACTCCTTTGCATCCCCAGGAGAACAATCGCACTCTCAATGCGCGGCTGCTCGACTTCTTCGTCTTTCTGGCCTCCGCCCCCCCCTTTGAGAGAGCGGATGAAGTGAAAGAATTGATACTCATAGTATGGATTGGCTGTCAGGCACTGGCCGACTTTCTCAGCGGTTACATCTGGACTGCTGAACTCAAAGAAAATCTGGCGACTGAGTCGCGGCAAATTGAGGCGAGCAAGCACCTTCTCGGTAAATTGAGTGAGAATGGGAGATTCTTCTGCCTGTTGAAGCTCCGGGTGCTTGGCAAGAATCATCTCTTCGATTCGGGTCTCTCTCGCAGCCGACACAGATCTCATTCCTGCACTCACGCCCTTCTGTGCCCTCCCGGCCAAGGTCGCCGCTCCCGGCACGCCCGCCTTCCTTGCGGAACCGGCAACCGAATGGGGTGCAGCTACAGATGATGCCGCCGCAGTTGGTTTGGGCGGCGCGTGAGATCCTGCGGGAGGACTAGCACCAGGGCTTGGAGTCCCCGACTTAGGTTTTTGCGGCGGCGGCTTAGAGTCAGCCATCGCTTGATTGTAACTCATCTACCAAAAACAAAGCCAATTACCCCTCTTCCAGGGCTGGGTCCGTCAAAATTTGGACATCGAAGGATGGCTTCATCGCCAAGAAGCCGGAAACCTCTGGTCAAGAAATTCAAGCTTTCACGTTTTCAATCTATGTTAGACTTTATTTACAAAGTTAGGAGGAGCGAGAGTGAAACTGAAGCTGGAAGTTCGGGATGGAAAGACATTCCTATCGATCAGCGAAGGCCTCACCCCCGAACAAGTGCCTGTCATCAAGGCAGGTCTGAACAAACTCTCTCAATCCGGAAAAAAGATCGTGGTGCTGGAACTGACAGCGCTGCCGCAAGCTCATCTTTGCGATGAGAAAACTCGAGCGCAGCTTCTTAGTCTCCCACCTTGGGCTCAAGAAATCGGTCTTGAATTGAGCATAAATGGACTAGAGGACGGAACTGCCCCCTCGCAAATCGAGGCCCCCGCTCCCGCCTCGACCTATCCCGACACCCCGCTTGGCAGACTTCAGGCCACCGAAGCGACACTCACCAGTGAATTTAAGAAACTTGAAGCACAGAAAAATGACTTCAACAGAAAAATGGAAGCGATGGCTAGCGGGGAGAAAGAAATCAAAGATCTCCAGCTTCAGAACTCTCGAATCCAAAGACTCATTGTCTTTCTCGAAGGCGAACTCAAGCGCTTAAGCAAAAAACGCAAAGACCCTATCAGCTCCGAAGCGCTCGCATCTCAGCTCGATGCGGTCCAAAAGACCCTAAAGTCAGTCCTGGAACGGGAAGGAGTTCTTTCCGCAAAATGAGGCATCTCAATGGCTGACGCGAAAGACAAGAAGGACGCTAAGCCCGCGGCGTCTCCTGAAGCCGAGTGCCGACAACGGATCGAAGCGCTCGAGAAGCAGATCGCAGACCTCAAGCAAGAGCTTAGGATCTTGAAAGGCAAATTCGCCAATCGCTCCCCCGATCGCTCTAACCGACTCAAACAAGAAAACCACGATCTCAAGAGTCGCCTAGCACTTCTTCAAAAGGCGCTTTTTGGAATGGCTTATGAAAGCTATAAAGCTCGTGGCGAGAAGGAATTCAAAGAACAGATCGAGACCCTCCGCATGGCCGCGGTGGAGTACTTTAAACAGGCCAAGATTGATCCGGAAATATGGAAAAACATCGCATCCTGATTATCGAAGACAATCCTGATACCCGCCGATTCTTGGAGGCTATGCTTTCCAAGGACTATGAAATCATTACAGCTGAAAATGGCGTGATTGGAATCGAATTTGCCCGAAACAAGTCTCCGGACCTCATCCTGCTCGACATCATGCTGCCGATCTTGAGCGGATACGATGCCTGCAGCTTGCTCAAGAAGGACGAGAAAACCAAAAGAATTCCAATCATCTTCTTATCCGCGAAGAACAGTGTACCCGATATCACTCACGGGCTCACCACGGGCGCCGATGACTACATCCCAAAACCTTTCGACTACAAGGAGCTATCTGCTCGCATTCAGGCACGCTTGCGCAAAAGCGTCGAGGCCAGCACTCAGCCACTCACGATCGGGGATCTCAAGATCGACCCTGCAAGCCGTGAAGTGGTATTCAGCGGCAAAAAAGTGCAGCTCACCCTGACCGAGTTCGATATCTTGCGCTGCTTAGCCGCTAAGGCGGGAGCTGTTGTTTCTCGCGAAGACATTCTCAAGGACGTCTGGCGAGATGACTCTTCAAAGACCAACGATCGAACGATCGACGTTCACATTCGAGCCCTACGTCGCAAGATCCCGCCACTCACCAAACACGTAATCTCGATTTACGGTGTGGGATACAAATACGAGAAGTAAGCGATCCAGCTGCGGCAGGGATTCTACGCCTCAAGGATCGTTGGGACCGGAACATCCCAACTGCCGAGCTAATGAGCAGGCTCGCGAATCACATCAAGATGCTCGTCCTTAGAGATGGCTTTGCCTTCTTGGATGGAGACCGTAATGGACTTTTCTAATCCCAACAGCTCATTTCTCAGCTGAATGGTGTAGGTGCCTACGGGGAATTTTTCGTTTTCGATTGGCGTCTTGCGAGTCCAAGGCTTGCCATCCAAAATAATCGTCGCCTCCGCGCTGGGAGTAGTGTGCACGGTCAGGAACCCAAACTTCAGCGGCTCCATCGGTACGTCCATCAACCAATCCTTGAGACCGTTGATCTGCTTACTGTCGAGCACGAACTCGCGCTTGAACGACTTGAATCCATAACGCTCAGCAATGAGCTCCAAGGGTGCGTCCAGAGGCACCAAGATCTGCGGGCTATCCGTGTTGACAGGCCGCCCGTTCACCGTGACAGCAGGAGTTCCGCCCCCCGGCGTGACATTTAGACGCAAAAGAATCGACTTACCTATCGTGGCGGTCTCGCCCTGGATCTGACCGCCAGAATTCGCACTAGCTGCGACGAGCACGACTGTCAGAACCTTCTTCTCGCCCTTCTTCAATGTGACGTCTTGCTGAAACGCACCCGCGGGGCTCTCCACGGCTAAGTGAAGTGGAGAGCCTACCGGCAATCCTTTGATGACTGTCGGTACAGATGTCGCTACCGCTTTTCCATTGAGTGTGACGGAGACGCTCTTATAGTTTCCATGTAACTCGATTCGAGCATCGTCTCCGCCAACCAAATCGGAGATCAAGTCCGAGATTACCGGAATATTCACTCCCATCGACGGCCCCAGCGCGGATACTGCGATCAATGCAGCTGCCGCAACCAAAAGACCTTTAGGGTCGAACCCCTTCCTCTTAGCTTGCTGAGGGATCTTCGCAGAAGCTCGGGACTGCGAGACTCCCCGCCCAGTCCCAACAGCGTTGATGCCAGAGCTCGATGCCGGCCGCCCACCGCCTCGGACCGCCGGAGTCCCTACGCTATTGATCGTGGTGCTTGACCGAGTCGGATGGCTTTCGATCTCAATCTTGGCGCCTTTGAAGGCATTGGCCCCAAAGGCATCTGCTGAGTCAGCAGCGTTTACAGAATTTGCCCTTGAGTTTCTCGGATCGACGATCGTATCCGTTTCTTCATCCTTAGGCTTACCCGATATCTGGGCAGCCGCCTTAGGCGCTTCCGGAATATCGTTCATCATCAGCTGCTCAACTTTCTCGTTGAGCCGTTGAATGCGCTTGCGATCCTCGACAATCAAATCCTTGAAGAGATCCTTGGCCGTCGTGGAGAGCGCGCCAGGTTCAAAATCCGGGTTGAACGCATAAACGAACTTATGGAGCGCGCGCTGCAGCTCCTCTCCCGTTTGGTAGCGTTTTTCTCTCTGCTTGGCGAGCATTCGAAGAACGATGTAATCAAGCTCCTTAGGGACACTGGGGTTAAGTGTCGACGGAGGCTTGACCGAGGTTTGGCAGCTCTCAATGAGCTTCAGCACTGCGAGGTCATTGTCTCCTGCAAAGAGCTTCTTGCCGCAAAGCATCTCCCAAAGCACAATACCCAAAGCAAACAAGTCGCAGCGACCGTCTAGCTGTTCGCCGCTGATTTGCTCAGGCGAAAGATAGGATGGCTTGCCCTTGATCACGCCAGCGCGAGTGCTTTCGCTGTTGGTGCTCGCCTTGGCGATGCCGAAGTCAATGACTTTGACGGTACCGTCGAAAGAGATGAGGATGTTTTGTGGGCTGATGTCGCGATGAACCACATTGAGTGGTTGACCCGAAATCTTATCTTTGAAGCTATGCGCGTAATGAAGCGCTCCCGCGGCTTGCTCGATAATGTGCGCGGCCAACTCGACCGGAAACGCCTTTTTGAGCTCTCCAAATCGGGTCATGAATTGCCGAAGATTCTTGCCGTCAACAAACTCCATTGCGATGTAGGGTTGCCCCTGCTCTTCGCCGAAGTCGTAAAGCTGCACCACATTAGGGTGGTTAAAGCCCATGGTCACTTTGATTTCGGAGCGGAACATCTGGAGAAACTCTGTGTTTGCCCCATAACCTGCCTGAATCCGCTTGATGACGAGCAAGCGACCGGCACCGTCCACTGAGGCGAGACGAGCGCGATAAATCTCTGCCATCCCGCCTTGAGCGATGTGATCGAGCAGGAAGTAGCGTCCAAACTTTTTGAGAACTTCTGCCATTCTGAACAATGCTCCAAAGTGCCTATCGGAGTTTCTACAAGAGACTCAAGAACTAGTACGGGCCCCCGGGTAGCGAACAGCGGACCGAGACAGGGACCGTCAGAATCTCAACGCCCATCGCCTTTTTTACCCCTCCAGTCATGAATCAATTTCTCCGAGGGATCGTCCTATTAGCCGTCGTTTGCATTGGGTCCGGCACTGTTTCTCGGGCCGCCCCTAAAGGGAGTGCTCACCCATTTGGACTGGGTATCGTGCTAGGCGAGCCCACGGGACTCAGCGCCAAGTACCGCTTCAGCTCGCACCAAGCGGTGGATTTTGGACTAGGCTACTCGTTCAATAGTTTCGTGTTTGTATTTAGTGATTACCTTTTTCATTTTCCTGCGCTGTTTGGCAAACCACACCCGTTTGTCGCACAACTTTCTCCGTACATCGGGGTTGGCGGCATCTTTATGGGGTCCACCCATTCGGGCAGACGCGATGGACGATACTTCACTTCCGGAGGGGCGAGCGCCGGGTTGGGATTGAGGATCCCCGTAGGCGTGGAGTGGTTGCCGAGCGTACCGACGCTGGGAGTATTTGTCGAGCTCGTGCCAGGGATTGGGATCGTGCCTAGCACGTTTGGATTCTTTGAGGCAGGGATTGGCGCTAGATATTATTTTTGAGCAGCCATTGGATCTCTACCCTATCCGACCCGACCCCTTTCCAACTAGACACTCAAGCGCTTCGCGGAGCTCTTTTTTTAAAGATGCAAACGTTTGCGCCTCTCTGTAGATGTCGTGCTTCACTTCCGCGCCGCTGCCCTTGTAACAGCTATCTTTCGAGCCAGATTTGCAATGATTTCTCAACGCCTTCTTGCGCCCAGCTTACTTCAACGCCTCGAGTAGTTTGGGAATAAAACCTCCAAATCCACCATTGGACAAAACTGCGATCAAATCTCCCGATTGAGCGCCGCGTGCCACCTGCGCCACGCCTTCTTCAACGGTCGTCATCACCTCGGCGCTTCGCTTGCGAGCCACGAGGTCAGCGACAAGCTCCGAGCTCGAGAACTGATCCGATGCTGCAATCTTGGTCTGATCGTAGGGAGTGGCGATAAACACGGAGTCGGCCTCCAAGAATGCCTCTGCGTATTCTTTTTGAAAAATCTTGCGCCTTGACGTCGCGCTACGGGGTTCGAACACGGTCACCAACCTGCGCCCTGCGTAGCGCATCCTGAGCGCTTTGAGCGTCTCACGAACCGCAGTCGGGTGATGCGCAAAATCATCGATCACCAAAACGCCGCGTACCTCGCCACGCTCTTCTTGCCTGCGCTTCACACCTTTAAATGAGCTGAGGCCCTTGCGAACCTCAGCCAAATTGAGCCCCAATGAACGACACTGGATCCATACCGCGAGTGCGTTTAGAACATTGTGATTGCCCGAAGCCTGAAGCACGAGCTGATCGGCGACTTTGCCGTTCTCAACCACGTCAAACTGTGTGAGACCTTTCTCAACGCGAACCCGCGCCGGACTCACCTGCGCGCCACTCGTCGCGCCATAGGTCGTGATCGGGATAGAACCCGCCTTATTAGCTTTGAGCAAATCGCGGATCGACGCGTAGTCCGTACAGGCAATCAAATGACCGCCAGGCCTGATTCTCGAAAGTAAGCCTTCAAAAGCGCGAACCACCGCTGCCAAGTCCGCGTAAATATCCGCGTGATCAAACTCGACCGAAGTCAAAATCACTTGATCCGGCAAGTAGTGATTGAACTTAGGAACCTTGTCCCAAAAAGCCGTGTCGTACTCATCGCCCTCAAGGACGAAAAAGTGCCCTTTTTCTAGACCGGTGACATTGAAGCTAAAGGGCAGGTCCTGCGAAACGCCCCCGATAAAATAGCCGGGATCCTTCCCACACTGCACAAGCGTATGAGCCAACATGCTTGAAGTCGTCGTCTTGCCGTGAGTGCCCGCGACGACGAGATTGCAAGTCTTGGGTAGAATCAGCTTCTCCATCGCCTCAGGCAGCGAGGTGTAAGCAAAGCCACCATCGATCGCCGCGCGAGCCTCGGGGTTGTCAGATCGAATCACATTGCCGATTACCACCAGATCCGGGCGAGGGCTCTGAGTCGTGAGATTCTCGGTGCGATAGCCACTAAAGAGCTCAACCCCTGCCGACTTAAGCACATCGCTCATCGGTGGATAGACGTTTTGATCGCTCCCCGTCACCGAGATCCCGCGACGTTTGAGATGCGCGGCGAAGGCGCCCATTAAGGTGCCGCACGCCCCAACGATGTGCACGCGCTTGATCTGATCAAACTCAGGGAGGGTCTTGTTGCTTTGATTTGTCATAAAGTGCTCTTGCGGCACAGCCGCTTAGCAAATCATGAACGAATCCGATATCTTCAGTCAACTGCTCTTTATAGATTGAAGCTGAGCAACAAACTTCTCGAGGTTTGAACTCAGCACCGACCAATCCTTCTCACTCATCTGATCCGGCTTCACAGGCCCATGCTGTTTCTCAAATGCAGCCCAGGCATGAGGATTCAACACCGCTGTTCGGTCCGGCAAATTTCCATGTACGCCCAAAGCCTCGCCATAAAAACGCTTCCAATCAAAACAAACGCCCGGGTCCGCCTTACCCCTGAATCCCGCCACCTGCTCGTGACCTACGATCCGTTCCGCTAGCCTCAGCGCTGGAAACCGCCTACCCAAATGCTGCGTCAAGCGAGTCAACGCTTCATATTGCGCGTCTGTGTATGAAAAAATATTTCCATTAAAATTAACGATCTCAACACCGACTGCAAAACGGTTGAAGCTCTCCCACTTCTTACCATCCAAAATGAAGTGACTTACGCCTGCATGCGCGCCCCTGCGGATCGGCCCGTCCCAAAATCCGCCCAGATCATAGATTGTACCGTCTAGGTCCACGACAAAATGAGCGCAAACCTGTCTCTCGGGAGTGGTAAAGATCCTCAGCGTCTCTTGAAGAGTGCAAGCCGTGTAATGCAGAACCAAGAACTCGACCGGGATCTCCTCCACAGCAAAGTTGGGTGACGTGACCGATTGGATCGCTTTTGTCATACCGGGTCAGCCCTAGGCGGGCCTCCTCGCTTTTACCATGAGGAGCTTTGACAAGGTGGGCGCCACTCGTGCCGCCACTCGCAGAGGCGTATCAATCCACCGAGCGCGCGGCACCAACGAAAACACTCCGCGCACGTCTAGCATCTCCAAACCTGTCTGCCGGCAAAGCTCGCGCACTTTTGCCAAATTAAAAATCCGCACGTGCTCTCCAAAATGATCTTCGGGATAGGCTCCCACCATCGCGAGATAAGAACCTGTGACCACCCTCACGCGATTCTCCAAGCTATTGAGGTTGGGCGTCGTAAAAAGAAGAATGCCCCCGGGCTTGAGCACCCGAAAGCACTCATGAAAGAAAAGCTTCGTGTCGTAGAGAAGCTCGACGACTTCGCCAGCATTGACCACATCAAACGAAGCGTTCTTAAAGGGCAGGCCCTCTTCGACGTTGGCAATTTTTACCTTGATCCCCCGCTTGCGCGCCACCTCAGCTGCGACGGGGTTGAGCTCCACGCCCCAAACTTCGTTGTTCTGCTCCATGATGAGGCGAGAGATCTGACCACCCAGGCAACCTACGTCGAGTACCCGCTTGCCACGAC
>CAZGCK010000006.1:45741-48682 GCA_964524175.1 uncultured Bacteriovoracaceae bacterium
CCCACGTTTGCCAAGATGTATTCTTTGCGTTGAGGGATGTTAAAAAGAACGTCTTCAGAGGCCAGACTGTCATACTTCACTCGATACTCGTGCATACGCATGACCACTCCCTCCGTTAGATGATTAAATTCTCCCGAACCAGGCGCCCTGTTTCAAAGCGCTCGCCCGCTAGGATCTCGGCATCGATCGTCCGATAGCCTCCGTGTACGATCTTCTCAGCAAGCGCAAGGCCAGCCGCATAGCTGTGCATGACCCCGTGACCAGAAAAGGAATGCAACTCAAACACGCGCCCCTTCTTGCCCGCTTCTCCATTCTTCACAGGTCCAAGCACTGCGCACTCGTCGGGCGAAACCTCATAGAGTCCTGCCCAGCCCGTGAGATGCTTTAAGCGCTCAAACTTGGTCGAGCGCTCATAGAGCGCCGGCCAGATGCTTTCTTCGAAAAAACTCTGTCCATCGTATTGGTAATTGATACCCTCGCCCTCGGGCGCAGCAAATCCAGCCAAGCCATTGGTGGCTTCAGGATGAAAATAAACTCCCGAAGGATCGATGATCATCCCATACGGCGTGAGATCCACGTCGCGGCAATCAAAAATAGCGACCTGTCGACGAACAGGGTGCACGGGCGAATGATATCCCAACATCCTTGAAACATGCGCAGCCCACGGACCCGCGCAATTGATCACACGCTTTGCCTCATAAACCACGCGTATGCGCTCTGGCAGAGATTTGAGCGAAAGAACATCTAGCCTGGTTTCGTGCGACATCACCTGCTCATAGCGCTCGGCCTCGACGCGGATCCCATCGGCCTCATGGCATGCCAGGCGCACCATCATGCGATCGTCAAAAACGACGCCAAGCCTCCTGGCCTCATCGCGAAAATGGTTCTTCACTCGGTTGGGATTCACCAAGCCGTCGCGCACCCCATAGAGTGCACCCGCAATGCCGTCAGTCTTATCGATAAACGGCACTTTAGATTGGAGTTTGGGGATGTCCCAAACCTCTACAGGCCAGCCATGCTTGAGCTGCGTCTCTCGCGCCACCAGTGCGCGCTCCAACTTATCGGGTGCATGCAGCCAAAGGTAACCGCAATCTCGATAGCCCACCTCTTCAGCGTGCTCGGAGAAGTAGTCAATCGTGAGCTTCGACATCTCGATATTGATGGGCTGGATCCAAGTCCCGCGGACCCCCCCGGCATTCAGCTCAGAGCTACTGAGTGAGCCCTCGAGGTCAAAATCGAGAACGCGGATGTCCTGCATCCCCAGGCGAGCCAGGTGCATGGCTACGCTGCTGCCAGCAACGCCTGCGCCAATAATCACCGTTTCGACTTTTTGCGTCATCATCGAGGGAGGCACTCCCCCGCTCTTACCACATGAGATTGGTATAAGTCTCGGCGATGATCTTGGGTTTGCCGGCTTCTTCGGCCACATAAAGGATCTTGGTCCCGCGGGACCGATGACCCCAACCGCCTGCCTTCAGCTTAGATTTATAATTCTGAGTAAACGTAATCATCGAGTATTTAGGATGCCGATAGTACATGACATTCTCGGGCCCAATCTCAATCATCGAGTACCGAGAGTTCAAGCCGGATTTAAACGCTTTCCACTGATCCCGGTTCATACCCCTGTCTTTGAAGTCTGAATGATAGTGCGCGATGTAGGATTCGATGTCCTTTCCCTCCCAAGCTTTGATCCACGCCGCAAAAAAACCTTTGAGGGCTTGGTCCTGGCCTGGCTTTAGGTACTCGTCCGTCAATTCATCAAAGATCAAGATGGGCGTAAGACCCAAACGAATTCTGGGCTGGATCTCTTGGATCTCTTCATTCTTCACCACCACGCATCCCAGACTGTCGTAGCTCCTCTTTAGGCGCTCAGGCTCATCTGTCGCGTGGAGCATGATGTTGGACCCAGAGTGCCCCGCCAGCTCATCAAACGTGTTCGGAAAGTTCATATCGAACGCCATAGCGCCCAGCTTTTTTTGAATATGAGGTGCATCACGACGGGACCTAAAGGTGTAGATCCCCTCGGGCGTTTTGAGATCGCCCTCTTCTAGCTTGTCGCCCTTCACCTGACCCAAAGTCGCGTGATAGGTCTTGAGTATCTTATAGGCACCGCTGTCGTACTCGCACACATGCAGGTTGTTCGTTTTCTTGTCGACCAGAATGGCGGTGGGAGTCTTCGCGAGCGCGGCTTCGCCAAAAAAACTCGCAAAAATGAGTGCTACAAACGCGAATCTAAATTCTTGCGCCGAGCGGCGGACAGCGCTAAACGAAATACACATCGATAACCCCTATTGTAAGGGTGCCTCATCGCGAGACGCAACACTGAATCAGTTCACCCCTCGCATGAGGCTGAGGAATTCATGTCGCCGCTCGCTCTCACTGGAGAGCGTTTCAAATGACTTTGACGATCACCTACGCCGACTTAGCAATGCTAGTGATGAATGCCGTAATATGGCTGATCCCAGTGCTTGCCGCCGCGACATTTCTATGGCGAGGAAGAACGCCATCAGGTTGGCGCTTCTTAGTGCCCATGGCGATCGCCATAGGGGTTTGGATTTTTCGAGCCTTGCTTCTCGGCATCGTCATTTGGGCTAAGTACCACCCTAAACCCAATGATCCGGAAAGCGACCTGACTTATCCTGTGCACGCGCTCTTGATATTCTCTCTCCCCCTTCTCTTCATGCTTCTGACGCGCCTGCGATTCATTAATACCCAGAGCACAGGGTCCGCAAATGAGGAGACCACCATATGAAATCTAAGATCCTTGGTCTCCTAGAGAAGCTTTCTCCAACACGCGCCATCCAATCACTCATCGGCGATGTTCGCTGGACTCCGGCGCCCTGGATTCAATCTGTGCACTCGGGCGCATCTCGCGCCAGCTCCAAGACTGGCATTGGATGGAGGCAAATCGCCGTCATCCTCGTGACCGTAGGGCAACAGC
>CAZGCK010000006.1:48692-59746 GCA_964524175.1 uncultured Bacteriovoracaceae bacterium
GAAGGCTACCAATTCCTGGGCAAGATGTATGGCCAATTTCCTCAGATCAAAACAGTGGACTGGAAGATCGAGGCCCCCTCCCCAACCCCATTGGTTGAGAACGCAAAAGTCGACTCCTTGGGGATTCGCTTTGATGAATCGGTCATGAGACTGAGCGAGAGCGGCCGGGCACTTGAAAAAGGAATTCAGATCTCTCCGCCCATTCCAGGAACGTGGAAATGGGAGTCCTCGCGCAAGCTCATCTTCAGGCCTAACATCGATTGGAAGATCTCAACTAAGTACACGGTGACCCTCTCTAAGGACCTGTTCGAAAATCATGTCCTCCTGAATCGTTATCAGGACAAGTTCTCCACCCAAGCATTCACGGCCAACATTACCAAGAGCTTCCTTTACGAAGACCCTCTGGATCCTAAGAAAAAGACGATCGAAGCCACGGTTCGGTTCAATTACCCGGTCGACACAGATGACTTTAAGAAACGCGTAAGGCTCACTTTCGGCGAAAGCAGGAAAGACTACGGCTTCGCAGTCACCTTTAACGGTTTCAAGGGTGAAGCCTACATTCACTCCGACCCTATCGCCCTACCTGACCGCGACAGCGCAATGAACATTGTCGTCGAGGGTGCACGCACTGCTACAGGCGGCGTGGAGCAGAATAGCCCGGCTGAGACCGAAGTGAAGATCGCAGGCGTCTACAACTACTTCAGAGTCCTGAATGCAAGCATCCAGCTCATCCCCAACGAAAAATTTGAGCTCGACCAAGTGCTCATGATCGGATTTACGAGCGAGCTAACTGAGAAAGAGTTCCGCAGCCACGTCAAAATCCTACAGCTTCCAGTCGCAGACAACAAGATCGGCCGCAAAAGCAGCGGACAGATCACGCCAGAAGTCCTGAGCCAATCCAAAAAAGTCTCTTTCGAGCTGCTGCCCAACGAAAAAGACGCCTCATCCCGATACAGCCTCAAGCTCTCCGCGCCTGTGGGTACCGATCTTCTTGTGCAAGTCGACAAGGGCACCCAGTCCGTGGGTGAATATATTCTATCGGACGCCTATGCACAGATCGTTCGCATCCCGGAGTACCCCAAAGAAGTTCGCATCATGAGCTCTGGATCCATCTTAAGTCTGAGCGGCGAAAAGAAACTCGCCGTCATGTCTCGCGGTATCGAAGCGATTCGCTTTCGCGTAGGCCGAGTGATCCCGGGCTTCATCAATCACCTGATCAGCCAGACGGATGGCAATATGGTGAAGCCACACTTTCAGTCCTATAATTTCGGAGAAGAGAACTTATCCGAAGAGCTCATCAGCATCCAGGAGATCGAGCAAGCGGATCCACGCGTCAACCGCTATAGCTCTCTCGCTCTCGACCGCTACTTGCATGGCGAAGGCACCGCTTCTGACAAGAAAGGCTTGTTCTTCGTCAAAGCTGAGCCTTGGAACGCAAAAACCAAGTCTAGCGCCAATGGATCCGCGGACCAGCGATTTATCCTCGTCACTAACCTCGGCGTTCTTGTCAAAGTCTCTGCTGATCGGTCGCAGGACGTCTTCGTGCAGTCGATCCATAACGGCAGCCCCGTTGCCGGAGCTAAGGTCGAGTTGATCGGCAAGAACGGCTTGCCGATCCTAACCGTGGTAACCGATGGACAGGGACGAGCCTCGTTGCCCCCGACTGATGGATTCGAGAAAGAAAAATCTCCGACCGCCTATATCGTCAGAAAAGATGGAGATCTTTCGTTTCTCCCCTTCAACCACTACACGCGTCGCCTCAATTACTCGCGCTTTGACATTTCCGGTGAGTACACCGAGGGCGACGATAGCAAGCTCAAAGCCTTTTTGTTCTCCGAGCGCGGCCTCTATCGACCCGGCGATGATATTCACGTCGGGATGATCGTCAAGGCCGAGGACTGGTCACAGCCATTGTCAGGCGTGCCTGTGGAGGCGGTCATTCAGGATGCTCGCGGCGTGCAAGTCCTCTCGCAGCGCATGGAGCTCACAAAAGAGGGATTCTCCGAGATTAAACATCAGACCGAAGAGAGCTCCCCCACCGGAAACTACTCTTTCTCGCTCTATATTTTGGACGACAAGGGCCGTAGAAGCACTCAGATCGGGGCCACGCAGGTTCGAGTGGAAGAATTCCTGCCCGATACGTTGAAGATCCTCACTAAACTCTCGTCCGAGCGCACTGAAGGATGGGTAAGCCCAAAAGACATCAAGGGCCTCGTCTCTTTGAGAAACCTTTTTGGAACAGCGGCTGAGAAGCGCAAGATTTCGTCGACTTTCTCTGTTTCGCCGACTTATCCAAAATTTCGCCAGTACAAGGACTACACGTTCGCCGACCCAGTTCAGGCCAAGACCTCACAAGAAGAGCGCCTTGAAGACACAGAGACCAACGAAAAAGGCGAGGCAGAGATCCCCATCGACCTCAAACGCTTCGAAGCGACGAGTTTTCGCCTCGTATTCACGGCTGAAGGCTACGAGACCGAGGGCGGTCGTGGAGTCACGGCTCAGGCAAGCACATTGGTTTCACCACTCGACTATCTCGTCGGATACAAAGTCGACGGCAGTCTCGGTTACATAAAAAAAGGGAGCAGCCGCAATTTAGAGTTCATCGCGATCTCTCCAAATCTCAAGCAAACCAAAGCAGGTCAGATCAAGCTGCACCTTATCGAGAAACGCGCTGTTTCTGTTCTAACGAGGCAAGACGATGACACCTATGCGTACCAATCCGTGCACAAGGAAGTCCCTGTCTCGACCACCGAAATTGCGATCTCCGAGAAGGGCTACAAGTATGCGCTACCGACCACCCAGCCTGGCGACTTTATCGTCTCCCTCAAAGACCCAAAAGACCGCGAAATTTCGCGATTCGAGTTCAGCGTCGTAGGCCAGGCCAACCTTGCTCGCAAACTTGACAAGAATGCCGAACTGCAAATTAAGCTCAGCAAGACCGACTACGCACCCGGCGAGGACATCGAGCTCCAAATCACAGCCCCTTACACTGGCGCAGGCCTCATCACGCTCGAAAGCGACAAGATCTATGCGTCTCAGTGGTTCAAGACTTCGACGACCGCAAGCGTGCAACGCATTCGAGTGCCCGCATCCCTCGAAGGCAGCGGCTACGTCAATGTCGCGTTCGTTCGCGCCTCCGATTCAAAGGAGATCTTTACGAGCCCACTGAGCTACGGGGCGGTTCCATTTTCTGTGAGCAAGGATCGACGCGTCACCAAGATTAAGCTCGAAGCACCTGAACTCGTGAAACCCGGTGATCCGTTCAAGATCAGCTACTCGACCAACCAACTCGCCAAAATCGCGATATTCGCCGTCGACGAAGGCATTCTTCAAGTAGCGGCTTACAAGACTCCCGATCCTATTGCGCATTTCTTCAAAAAGCGCGCCCTTGAGGTCCAGACCTCGCAGCTCCTCGACCTCATACTCCCCGAGTTCTCGCTCATCAAAGCGCTCTCTTCCACGGGCGGCGACGAAGGAGCTAATGCATTGGGCAAGAACCTAAACCCCTTCAAGCGCAAGCGCGACAAGCCTGTCGTCTTTTGGTCTGGGATCATCGACGCAGGCCCAGAAACTCGCGACGTGACCTACAACATCCCTGATTACTTCAACGGTGGACTCCGAGTCATGGCCGTCGCGGTCACGAATAGCACAATCGGCTCCATCGATCGCAAAGCGATTGTTCGAGGCGACTTTATAATCACGCCCACAATTCCGACTTTTGTCACCCCTGATGACGAGATCGAAGTGGGTGTCTCACTCGCCAATAGCGCCGAGGGCTCCGGTCCGGAAGCAGAGGTCCAGCTCGAACTCAAAGTCTCTGAGCATCTTGAACTCACCGATCAAGCCATTCGCAAGATCAAAGTTGGCGAGGGACGCGAAGCGGCCACGACCTACAAGCTCAAAGCTAAGAACGTGCTGGGCTCTGGAAATCTGACATTCAAAGCAAGCTTGGGCCCCAAGAAAAGCTCTCGTAGCGTGGATCTGAGCGTACGACCTGCTTCTCCTTACGTGACCACCCTTTGGGCGGACGCTCTGACAGGAGACAAGGCTGAGACCAAGCTCGAGCGCAAGACCTTCCCGCACTTCGCAAAACGCGAAGTCGCCATATCCGCCACGCCACTCGCGATGGGTCAGGGCTTGATGCAATATCTCGATGAGTATCCATACGGTTGCACGGAGCAGCTGATAAGCAAGGCTTTTCCAGCGATTGCCCTCAAGAGCCGACCTGAATTTGGCGTGACAGCTCAAAAGGCCGAAGAGCGCTATCAATTCGCACTGAGAATCTTGCGTTCGCGCCTCACGCCAGAAGGCGGATTTGGAGCCTATTCATCCGACTTAGCTGGCTCAGACTTCTACTCGGTGTACGCCTACCACTTCCTCACTGAGGCCGCAGAGAAAGGTTTTTCGGTACCAAAAGACTTAGTCACACGGGTCCGCGAACATCTCGAGACCATCGTCAAACGCGAGCCAGGGCAATTGGGCGAAGGACGCGTCAATGCCTATGCTCTCTATCTTCTAGCACGCAGCGGAGTTTTAGCCGCCAACGACCTGGCCGGACTCCGGCGAACGCTCGACAAGAACCACAAAGACTCCTGGAAGAGCGACATCGCCGGGATTTTCCTGGCGGCTACTTATCAACTCTATAAACAAGAGGGCGAAGCGCAAGGCCTCATTCAAACGGTGCGCTTTGCCGACCGAGCAAAATACGACGATTACTCATACATGGATTCGATGGCTCGCGATGGGCAGCTGCTCTACATTTTGTCCAAGCACTTCCCGGATCGAGCGAAAGAGATCGATGCGAACTATCTCCAAGGAGTCGCTAAGAGCGTGACATCGGGCCGCTACAACTCTTTGAATAGCGCCTACACTCTGTTGGGCTTGGAAGCTTTCGCTACTCAGGCAGGTAACCCCACGACCTTGAACGCAGCTCTCACTTCTAAAGCCGGGTCGACGGATTGGAAAAATATAGTGATTCCAACTGGGCTTTTCCCCAAAGTCTCGCTCGATCTCAACACAGATCAGGTCAGGATCACCAATCCATCCAAATCCCTGCTCTTCTCGCAAGTCACTCAAGCTGGATTTGACGTGACCCCTCCTAAAACCGAGCTCAAGCAAAAACTCGAGATCTCCCGCGAGATCACGGACGAGAATGGTAGCGCTGTGAAGGAAGCGAAGCTCGGCAAGGAGTACCAAGTACATGTTCGAATTCGCTCGATAGGCGAGGCAAAAGTCGACAACGTCGCTGTCATCGACCTGCTCCCCAGCGGCTTTGAGGTCGTGCTCGCGAAGTCTCATGAAGCAGAACGCGCGACTGAAAGCGAAGACGACGAAGCCCATGGCCAACCGTCTGACGGAGATGAACCCTACGACACGGGTGGAGACCATGCCTACCCTGAGGATGAAGCAGACATGCCTTCGTGGGACGAGTCTGAGGGCGCGCGCCTGGATTCGCCTCAGAAGTATCAATCCCACACTTCAAGAGATCAGATCACCTTGCGCCGTGCACAGGCTGACAGATCTCCCGCTGCAGAGGCAGGACTCTCCCTTTCAACTTGGAGACCTCAATATGTCGATATCCGCGAAGACCGCGTCCTGATTTACGGTACTGCTACCCAAGAAGCGCAGGAGTTCATCTACAAGGTCAAAGCGATTTCTCGCGGCACTTTTGTGATCCCCCCGATTTACGCAGAGTCGATGTATGACCGCAAAATTCAGGCTCGTGGTCTGGGCGGAAAAATCCAAGTGGTGAAAGAGTGACGAGATTCGCCTCGCGCTGGATCGCGACGGCGGGATGGGTAGCCGCTGTTCTCGTCCTTCTGACCGGAGGGCTTCGAGGGCTTCGTCCTTCGTTGCAAGAGGGCATCTCAAGCTCTCAGGCCGTCTATGACCGCGATGGGCACCTACTCAGATTAACTCTCTCGAGCGACCAAAAATACCGACTCTGGTTGCCACTCGCTCAGATGGCGCCAGAAATCATCGAATCCACGCTCCTTCTAGAGGACCGCCACTTCAGATCTCATTTGGGCGTAAACCCAGTCTCCGCGCTGCGAGCCGCCTGGCAAACTTACTTCTCAGGTGGACGCCGAGTCGGCGGATCCACGCTCACCATGCAACTCGCGCGCATCAAGTACGGCATGGTGTCGCGTTCACCCAGGGGTAAGCTCGCTCAGATGGCGCGCTCTCTTTGGCTTGAGCTGCTCTATTCAAAAGATGAGATACTCGAAGCTTATCTCAACCTCGTACCCTATGGAGGCAATATCGAGGGCGTAGGTGCCGCAAGCCTCATCTACTTTCAAAAAGAGCCCTCACGCCTAACGCTCGGAGAAGCGCTCGCGTTGGCGGTGATTCCACAAAACCCGATCAAGCGGGGCCTCACTTCAGGCCAAGCGCCGCCACCTCTTCTTCAAGCCCGAGCCAAGCTTTTCTCGCGCTGGCAGGAGACCCATCCTAAAGATCCAAAACTCGCCGAGACCGAAATCCGACTCGGCCTGCAATCCCACCGGGCAAGCGAACTCCCCTTCTTAGCTCCCCACTTTGTTCAACAGCTTCTTTCTCGCAACACTGGCGAGCGACAGATTCGATCGACTCTGAATCTCAAGTATCAAAAGCTCTTCGAGCGCGTCGCTAGCCACTACGTCGCCAGCAAGAAGTCACGCGGGCTTCGTAACGTCTCAGCCCTTCTCATCGATCACTCCAAAATGGAGGTGCTCGCATCGCTGGGCTCAGTCAATTACTTTGACTCTTCTATCCAAGGACAAGTCGACGGCACTCAAGCCAAAAGATCTCCAGGCTCGGCGCTTAAGCCCTTTCTCTACGCACTTGCGATGGATCAAGGATTGATTCACCCTCAGAGCATCCTTAAGGATGCCCCAAGTCACTTCGGCGCATTTGACCCAGAAAATTTCGACGGCAAGTTCGTCGGCCCCATCAGTGCGCACGATGCTTTGATCCATAGTCGCAATATTCCGGCCGTGTCACTTGCGAACCAACTCAAGGAGACCACCCTTCACGGATTACTCAGGAAAGCCGGAGTCACCCGACTTCGCGACGAAAAATTTTACGGTCTTTCGATTGCTCTCGGCGGCGCCGAAGTCACGATGGAAGAGCTCGCCACGCTCTTCGCCACGCTTGCCAACGGAGGGATCCTCCAACCCCTGCGAAAGCGAGCACAAGACCCAGAGCCTCCCGGGATCAAAGGCCAAAAACTATTCACTCCTGAAGCAGCCTTTCTCGTCTCCCACATCCTGCAAGACAACCCTCGCTCGGATCAGAACTTTCATAGCCAATGGACACGCGACCAAGTCCCGGTCGCCTGGAAAACCGGTACCTCCCACGGCTATCGCGACGCATGGGCAGCAGGTACTTTTCTCAACTACACGCTTGTCGTCTGGGCCGGAAACTTCGATGGAGAAGGCAATCCTAACTTGATCGGCAAAGAAATCGCAGGCCCCCTTTTGTTCCAACTGGTCGATGCAATCCTCACGACGCCTCAACCTCAAATGACTCCATTGCCACTCGTCTCCGCGACGCAACTCACGCGCATTCGAGTTTGCGGGATCTCAGGCGAGCTCCCTGGTCCCCATTGCAAGCATCAACGCTCGACCTGGTTTATCCCAGGAAAGTCGCCGATTCTGACCTGCCAGGTCCATCGCAAGATCGAGCTCGCCGCAAACTCCGGACTACGCGCCTGCAAAGCGACGAAGGGACCCATCCGTACGGACGTCTACGAAGTGTGGCCCTCGGATCTATTGAAGCTATTTAAGTTGGCCGGAGTCCCTCGTCGCAGCCCTCCTGCGTTCGAACCCAAATGCGGGATTGGCGAGCGCACGGAGACAGGCACCGCGCCGTTCATCACTTCTCCGCGAGATGGGCTCGTTTATGCGGTCCGATCGACCGCAACCCAAAACAACAACCTGCCTCTGGCCGCCACTACCGACGGCGAGGCACGTGAGGTGTTCTGGTTCGCCAACGAGCGGTTCTTGGGCAAAGCCAAGGGCGGAGAAACTCTATTCTGGAAACCTAAACCCGGGCGATTTGTCATTCGCGCCGTGGATGACCACGGCCGCGCGAGCTCTCGCGAGCTCAGGGTGAGTGCCGCGGATTGAAGTCTAATTTTTTTCGTGCGTCCCGGGGACTGCTTTGACGTTACCGTACTGATCGATCTCAACAAGTCCCTTCCATTGATAGCTGAAGTTCACCCAGCGGGACGCTGGGACATTAAGGTAACCATTGTCCTGACCTTTGATTGAGGCGATCGCCACACTGCCATTGATGGCGAAAGACTGGCTCTTTCCGACTACCCGGATCACCCACTTCTTCAATGGGGCATCTCCAGACTCTTCTCTAGCTGCCTCAGGGCAGAAGAGGTTCACAACACGAGCTACACCATCCGAGGCTCCGCTATCGTTCACGACGCTGGCGCGGCAGTTAGCTTTCTGACTGCTATCAGAAGTCAAATATTCAAACACGTACTCTTCGCGCTCTTCGTCTTCGACAAGAATTGGGCGTACGTACATATGACCCACGAGTCGAGTCGCACTGTCCGGCTGCGCGGAGTAGAGACTAAAAAACGCCCATCTACCGTCGCTCGGGACGTTTCCTGACAATACAGTCGCCGCTTGCGCCGCTTGTGCAAAGATCCCAACGACAAGTACGAGATAAACAAAAGACTTCATGCTTCCTCCAGGCAAAAATGCCGATGAACCTGGAGGACGTTACCACTTAATATATAACTAAAAAAGTCAATTATTTAGATAATGCATAATAAATAAACAACGATTCATCAAACCCGAGCCGAGCTCCCACGCCCCTCACGAATCGCTCGCAGCCTGAACTCCCAAACCCGCCTCAGGGCTTCCAGCACGATCCGGCGATTCATTTTGGACTTACCGACCTTGCGGTCTTCGAAAACAATGGGGAACTCTGTAATCCTAAATCCATGCAAATAGGCTCTGAACTTCAGCTCGATTTGAAATGAGTACCCATCTGAGCGGAGCGAGCCAATATCCACAGCTTGGAGTACATGTTTTTTCCAGCCGTTAAATCCACCGGTAAAATCTCTTAGCCCCGCCCCTAAGATCACGCGCGAATAAAGGCTTCCGCCTAAGCTAATCAACTTGCGCCCTACGCCCCAGTTCACCGTGCCTCCACCTGGGACATAGCGAGATCCCACAGCGGCATCACTCGTTTCGAGCAGTTTTAGCATGGTCGTGAGGTACTTAGGATCGTGCGAGAAATCCGCATCCATCTGAATGAACGCATCGTACCCGCCCTTTTGCAGCCCCCATTTGAAAGCATGCACGTAGGCCGTACCCAACCCCATTTTCTTAGGCCGATGAACGACGTGAACGCGAGGGTTCTTCTTCGAGATCGAATCAGCAAGTGCGCCGGTCCCATCGGGCGAACCATCGTCCGCAATCAAAAGATCTACTGTCTCAGGGACGACCTGAAAGATCGCCTGAACCAGAGCCTCAAGATTCTCGATCTCGTTATAGGTCGGAACGACGATCAGCGCGCGCATCAAAATGGAATATCATCTTCCGTGAAGGAAGGCTCCGAGCCTAGATTTGAAGGCATTGGGGCGCCGCCCGCTGGCCGCGCACTCGCTGCCGAACGAGAAAAACCGCCTTGGCCTTGGCCCTGGCCTTGAGCGCCTTCAAAGGATTGATCCTGACTAAACTCTGCCCCGCCCTCACGCGAAGCTCCAGCTCCCGTGCTGCCTAGAAACTGCACAGTCTGAGCTTGGATCTCGGTGGTGTACTTGGTCTGTCCGTCCTTGTCCTGCCACTGACGAGTCTGCAAGCGACCTTCGAGGTAGCACTGACGGCCCTTGGCCAAATACTGCGAGCAGAGTTCAGCAAGTTTGCCCCAAACCACTACCTTGTGCCACTCCGTGCGCTCCTGCTTTTGACCGGACTTATCCGTCCAAGCTTCGTTGGTCGCTACACTAAAGTTAGCTACGGCCGCTCCCGAAGGAGTGTACCGGACCTCTGGGTTTTGACCCAGTCTCCCCACCAAAATCACCTTATTCACCGACATGCATGATGAAGTAGCTGCCCAAGCTTCAGACTGTCAAGAGCTACCGAGTATGCTGATTGACTTTCCTCACGCTTGACGCAACCAGTTTTCCAGAAGAGGGCGGCGGCGCCGGCTCTTTGGGCTCCGGGCGCTCGGGATAAGGAACGTTTTTCTCGGCGAATTTTTTTCTCCAATGGGATTCGATCTCCGCACGAGCTCTCTTCACATCGGTCAGATAAAGATAGGGATCAAATCCACACTGCTGACATGGCAACGCGCCGCGCACCCTAGTGCGATGCACGACTTCGAAGATCGTCCACATGGGGACAAAAGCGATGATCCCCTTCCACGTGAACCAAGACCAAGTCAGATAAGTAAAGAACACTGCCGTCATCGCAATCTGCGCAAAATGACGACGGGTCGGACGCGGCTGGAAGCCCATTTTCCGAGGCGCCGAACAGTGCGGGCAGAGGAAGGACCAGGGCTGTGCCCCTCGGTCCCGCCAGAATGATTTGACTTTGACTAGGTCCATCCATTGACCTCTTCATCAGTCTAGCATATCGATGACGTGTCGTGACAACACCTTCTCAGCCTTCAACATCTGCGCGTTCACCCTTTCCACCAGCTTGGCTTTGGCTGGTCGATGAGGATATTCCTGAGTGGGTAAAATCCACCTACAGCCCTCGCGAAAGCTGGAAATCCAAGCCCTTCTCTCGCGAGGACGCACAGTTTTTTTCTCGCGGAATTGCAGAGCTTTCAGACCTTTTTACGGACGAACGACCTAAAAATGTCCCGGCCTATTTTCAGCATCCTAAGTATCGATCCAGCTACCTGCTCTATTTTTTGCCACTTCAAGCTGCCAAGTTCCTGACCCTATTTGACCTTCATCCGGGCGCTTTAGATGCCGCTCTCAAGCAGGGGCGTAAACAGGGGGTCCTCAGAGTAGCGGACCTGGGTTCAGGCCCTGGAACCGCTTCTTTGGCCTTTTTATTGAAGCTCATGGCCGTGCCCTTGAAAACGGGCGAGGAGCTTCC
>CAZGCK010000006.1:59756-64122 GCA_964524175.1 uncultured Bacteriovoracaceae bacterium
ACCCGTGGAGCTCGTGTGGCTCGATACCAATGGCTCCGTGATGGATGATGGGCGCGCACTCGTAGAGAAACTTGCAAATAGTTTTCCTCGCCTGCGTGGCAAGGTCACGCTGAAAACCCACGTCGCGCCTTGGTGGGAAGCACCAAAAGTTTTGGGCGACGCTAAAACTTCACTGATGATTCTTGGGCATGTTTTGAACGAAGCGCACGGACCAGGCCGAGAGAACCCACGGACTCAACGAGCGTGGCAGGAGCTTTGGGGCAATCTTCTCACCAAGAATCTCGACGGGGGTGGCTGCTTAGCGGTCGAACCAGCGTCGCGAGTTCCTTCGCAGCTTTTGTCAAAACTTCGCGATCAATTTTTTGCCGAGGCGCTCGTGCCTCAGCAAGCAACCTCACTCTGGGGGCCTTGCTTGCATGCTGGCGCATGTCCCATGGCGGAGGGTCGAGACTGGTGCCATTTCTCGATGCCAACTCGAATTCCGGGTGAATGGTTTCGCGAGTTCTCTGAGGCGCTCGGATCTGAGCGGCAATGGGTAAAATTCTCGTATCTATGGTTAGCGTCTGCTGACTACCCTGCCCCTGAGCGCGATCCCGCACTGAGATTAGTGATTAGCGATCCACTAGGTGGCACGAGTAGCGAACGGGACTTGCGCCGTAGCGGGGGTAAACCTGCTGCTCCAGGACCCAGTGCCGTGCTGCTTTGCGAGCCCGGCCAACCGCGCAGGTACCCGCTTGCTGCGGGCGCGAGGCGCTGGCGCGGGGATTTAGTGAAGCCGTCGAAGTGAGAGCCTCACTCAACCTCAGTAAAAACCATCGCCTTTAGTCTCTCTATTTTGACTCAAATATTTCCTACTAGTAGCGATCCATTTTTATACCAAATTCTTAGCAACCTTTGGTGAATGGATAGTTCTGAAATTTAGCTTTCTGCGATCAAAAGGATCCGGCTGGCCCCCTTTCGAGGGCCAGCGGCTTAAGGTAGGAATAGTGTGATATTTAAAGTAGCAGCAAATTTTGTGACTGATCTCTGCCGCCCCCTACATACGTACCGCGTCGCCTTCGCAACCAGAGATCGTGACTGGGATAGAATGCATCGAGCGTGCCATTCTGAACTCTCATCAACAGAAGCTGAAATCGATTTTTCATCTTTCTTAAAACCACTGTATTTCTCGGGTATTCTGTTGATTCGGGACTCGCAAAAAAAATAAACACCCCGCTTTCCGCTCTGGTAGCGGAAACCCAGAACTGAACCAGTTTTACCCACTATTTCACCCTTCGCCGGAAAGTTTTACCTATTCGGTCAAGGTATAACGGTTATAAATTCGCGCTGATCCAAATTTCCCTAAACTTTCAAAAACTTCGATCTGCAATCTTCATTCGCACGGCAAGTTGCAATCTGCCAATGCGTCGATCCAAAACGACGCGAAACGATGAAAATTTTCACACCAAAACCGGTGCGTGTTGCCCCCAAACTTTTTTGAGTGGGATCGAAACGGCTGCTCAGCAAACTTTTCGCACCAGCGCCGCCCAGAAGCCATCTCCATAAGGCGCTGTATGCGGAGTGAGAAACCACTGCGCGACGACCTCACCCTGAACCTGCTTCATGAGTCGCGCAAGCGCATCAGGACCCTCTGCTTTGAGAACCGAACACACGGAGTAAGCGAGGTATCCACCGGGTCGCACACGCTCCCAGGCTTCGGCTAATAGCTTCTGCTGGACCGCCTCAAGTGAGGCAAGCTCCTTTTCCTGTCTCAACCAGCGCACATCGGGGTGACGGCGCAATATCCCTGAACCTGAGCAAGGAGCATCAACCCACACGAGGTCCACCGGAGAAAGCCCTGCTACCTCCTCGCGAGGAACAATTTGGATGTCAGGAGCAACTCGACTGACGGTGCTCTCGAGCAACGCATATCGCGCAGAATCGCGATCCGAGGCAAAAACCTCAAACCCTGACCAGCTCAAACCCACGGATTTGCCTCCGGGAGCTGCGCAAAGATCGAGCGCGCGTGGCCGCGCAAAGATCCCCTCACTTGCCTTCTCCGAAATCGCCGCTACTAATTGCTGACTAGAGATGTCCTGAACAAAAAACTCGCCCTGCTCGAATCCAGGTCGACCAGTGATCGCGCCACCGTCACCCAGCTTGATGGATTGAGGCACTGGACCCGCCTCACCTCTCTCGGCGAAGGCCGCTTCTGCCGCTTTTGAGCCCACACGCGCACGTATCCACGTAACCGGGCGCTCGAGCGAGGCCTTTGCATACGCGGCCGCCCACTCTCTGCCATGATCGCGCACCAGGCGCTTCCAGAGCCATTCAGGCATGCTTGCCCATGCCTGTTGCTCGGCTGCGCTCATCGACGGACTGAACTCCATATTTCGATACGCAAGCGCATGCTCGCTGATCTTGCGCAGGCACGCATTGGCGAAGCGCGCGGGAGCCTCCCCTTCTTTTCGTTTGATCGCATCGACGGTTTCGATCACCACGGTGGCCGGCGCCACGCGCTCCTGCACGACAAGCTGATAAGCTCCCACGAGCAGGACTTTGCGCAACCATCCCGACGGTTTCTTTTTGATAGCCACCGAGTCGAGCGCCAGGTCGAGGCGCCCTTTCCATCTCAGGGTTCCTGAAACCACATCCTGCAACCAAGCGCGATCACTTGCGGAGGGAATCTCGCCCATAACGGAAGCCACAGCGTCGTCGAGGGATTCGTGGTCGCTCAGGACGCGAGTGAGAACGCGAACCGCTAGCTCGCGTGGGGGTTTCTTTGCCATCGTTTTGCTCATTGGGCGGCTGCTCTACCAGCGGCCACCCTTCCATAGCCAGTAAATTCCGGGAACCAGAACGGTGGACTCGGTATCCCCACCGAGCACAGGATCAGCACGCCCGAGAAGCACGCGGATCAAATCACTTAAAACTGCCGATAGGCCATGAGCCGGCGCCCTTGCGCTTTCATCGCGATAGCTGCCGTCATCAAGAAGAAGGTCCAAAATTCTGCGTCGCCCCTGTTCGGGGTACACAACCTCTGGCTTACCCTGGATGCCAGCCTGCTTGCCCGCATCATTCACTGCGTCCTGAAGAGTGCCTAGCTCATCGACCAGCTGAGCTTCTTTGGCCTGTGCGCCCGAGAAGAGGCGGCCATCGGCGATGTCTTCTAAGTCCTCTAACTTGAGGTTTCGTCCCGTCACCACCGCCTGCTTAAACTGGCCCAAGACGTTGTCGACCATCCCCTGCATCAGAACCCGCTCTTCTGGGGTCAGGTCGCGGTACTCGGCTCCGGTGTCCTTGAATCGCCCCGTCTTGATTGCGTAGCGATGAATTTTAGCCCAGTCATAGAGTTTCTCGATGTTAACGAACTCCATGATCACGCCGATAGAACCAGTGATAGTGCCCGCGTTGGCGTAAACTTTTTTTGCGCCGCAAGCGATGTAGTAGGCGCCGCTGGCCGCTACGGAGGCCATTGAGACGACTAGTGGTTTTTTGTAGGCGCGCACAGCTTCATAGATTTCTTGAGAAGGCGCAACGGATCCGCCCGGCGAGTTGAGCCGGAGCACCACTGCTTTGACATCTTCGTCGTCTTCGAACTTTTGGAGGCGCGCCAAAGTCTTGCGCGAATCCATGATCACGCCATTGACTTCGATGATGCCGACCAAACCGTCACTACCGCTCAGGAGATTTTTTCCAGCGGATGTGGTCGATTTTGCAGGGGATTTGTAGAGGTAAACGCCGCCACTGATCATAACGAAGAGGATGAAAAAGATACCAGAGAGCATCAGGATAGTGGTGAGCGGACTGAGCTTGTTGCGCATAGGCCGGATCATCGCTCAAAGGATGGGGAGAGGCAAGGAGGGTGCTTGCTTTCGGGGTCTAGCAGATGTCGCCAGATGCGGCATCTCAGGGGGGCTCAGAGGGACTGAGGGTGCTCAAATGTCGCACTTGGCGACCTCTCGACATCTGCGTGCCAAGTTCCAAAAAGCGGAACTTCGCTAGGGGGTCGCTCCGAGCGACCACCCCTCCAAGTTCCGCTTTTCGGAACTTCGCGCGTCTTACTGCGCCACCGGCATGGCATCCAACCACTCCCTGCCTCACCCCTTGCCCCAAAACAAAAACGCCGCCCCGGAATCCGGAGCGGCGTCTCAAATTTTAACTTAGTTCAAAGCGACGCGATGGTGCATCAGCATCCTCGCGTTCACCTCTTACTCTTCTTCCTTCTCCGCCTTTTCCTTGCCACCGGCTAGAGCAGCCTTGAGCTTATCGCCCAGGAGGTCACCCATGGAGGTGCCACCGAACTTAGATACGACAACTGAAAATGACATAGCTTTCTCCTGAAAGTCTGACGGTCAAATTATATGTAGGGGAGGGTAGATAGGAC
>CAZGCK010000006.1:64132-66986 GCA_964524175.1 uncultured Bacteriovoracaceae bacterium
AGTTGCTTGATGGAGAGGCCGATACGGCGCTCTTTTGGCTCGATCGACAGGATCTCAGCGCGGACATGATCGCCCACTTTGAGGATGTCGCTTGGCTTCTCGATGCGGTGATCGGCGATTTCGCTGACGTAGATCAGGCCTTCAACGCCTTCTTCGATCTCAACGAACGCACCGAAGTCAGTGAGCTTGGTCACATTGCCTTCGATTGCCATGTTTGGACGATAACGTGCCTTGATGCTTTCCCACGGATCGCGCTCGAGCTGCTTGATACCGAGCGAGAACTTCTCAGCGGTCTTGTCGATGCCGAGAACCACTGCGCGGATCTTGTCACCCTTCTTATACTTCTCAGAAGGATGAGCGAACTTCTTGGTCCATGCGAGGTCGCTGATGTGAACCAAGCCGTCAATGCCGACACCAATGTCAACGAACACGCCGAAGTCCGTGACAGACTTCACTTCGGCGCTCTCAATGATCGTGCCGATTGGGAACTTCACTTCAAGCTCGTCCCAAGGATTAGCTTGCAGCTGTTTGAGGCCCAAGCTGATGCGCTTTTGCTTTGGGTCGACTTCGAGGACTTTGCACTCGACCTCGTCGCCTACGTTGATGAGCTTCGAAGGATGCTTCACGCGCTCGGTCCAGCTCATTTCGGAGACATGGATGAGACCTTCGATGCCGTCTTCAAGCTCTACGAACGCGCCGTAGTCCTTGAGGCTGACAACCTTACCCTTGACCTTCACGCCGACAGGGAACTTGAACTCGACATCGTCCCAAGGATTGGCCAAAGCCTGCTTGAGCCCGAGGGAGACGCGCTCCTTGTCACGGTCGTACTTGAGGATCTTGACTTTGATTTCGTCGCCGACAGCGAAGAGTTCAGAAGGATGCTTGATGCGTCCCCAGCTCATGTCGGTGATGTGGAGCAATCCATCCATTCCACCCAAGTCGATGAACGCGCCGTATTCGGTGATGTTCTTCACCGTTCCGGTCACGAGCATGCCTTCTTGGAGGTTGGCGAGCGTCTCCGCACGTTGAAGCTCGCGCTCCTGTGCTACGACTGCGCGGCGAGAGAGAACGATGTTGCCGCGCTTCTTGTTGAACTTGATGATCTTGAACTTAAGCTTCTTGCCCAAGAACTTATCGAGATTCTTGACAGGCTTCGTATCGATCTGGCTGCCAGGCAAGAAGGCCTTGACGCCGATGTCGACAGAGAGTCCGCCTTTGACCTTCGCGATGACAGTGCCTTCAACGAGCTGATCTTTTTCGCATGCCTGGGAGATTTCATCCCATGCGCGAATGATTTCGGCCTTGTCCTTGGAGAGGAGCATGAAGCCGTTCTCGAGCTCCATGCGCTCCAGATAGACGCTTACGATATCACCGACAGCGACGTGAGCCGTGCCTTGCGCGTCTTTAAACTCCTGAAGTGGAACCAGTCCTTCGCATTTGTAGCCGATATCGACGGTAGCGTATTCAGAGCCAACCGCGACGATCGTGCCGTCGACGACTTCGCCTTCTTTGATTTCTTGCTGAGCTTGAGAAGCTTCGAAAAGCTCTGCAAAGCTTTCTTCAGAGTCATCTAAAGAGGATGCTTCTTCGTGAGAATCACCCAAGTCGGTGAACTCATCCATCCAGCTTTGATTTTTAGGGATACCTTGGAGATGCGCTTTCTTGGAGGTTTCTGCTCCAGCGCTAGTTTGCTTACTGACCATATTAAAGGGAGTGCCTTTCATAACTACTGCGGACGGACGACCTATGCCGCAAAGCAGCAACGACGGTCAACTCATCCTCTTCTGACGTCCTTTCAATGAGCTAGCCGCATCAGCGACAGTACCTTTTTGAGAGGAGGTAAACCTATAAAGAGCCTAGAATCCTTTGTCAAAGCAAAAGCCCGACCGTTCGGCATCCGCATTGCAAGTTCCTCTGACATTTTGCGCGCAAGCAGAAGGAACCCAACTATGAAGCCCTATTCTCAATCACCCGACTTTGTCCGCCATACCCAGGAAACTGCTAAGAAAAAGGTCCGAAACATCCGAAGTGGGTCGAAAACCCAACTCTCCAGAAAGGCGACCCCCCATCTAGAGCTCTACCAAATGGAAGGATGTCCCTTTAGCCACGCCGTAAGGAACCGTCTCACTCGGTTAGGGCTTGATTTTATTGCTCATACTATCCCTCCTCAGGGCCATCCCTTAGAGGCTCTCAAGCGCGAACAGCTCGTGCAAGCAGGCGGCAAAGACCAGATCCCCTTTATGGTGGATCACAAAAGTGGCGTGAAACTGTATGAGTCGGGCGCGATCCTGACCTATCTTAATGCTGAGTACGGGGGTGACGAGGAGAACCCTTCGGCGCTACTCCAAGGCATTGCAAAAAGCATCGAATCCACAGTGCGTGCCCGTGCTGATCAGTTCATTTGGCGATTCAGGGCACCACTGGACGCTGCAGAAAGCCTTCGCGACGACGCATGGGGGGCCTGGCATACGGTGAGTGGGACTTGGCGGTGGGTGGGCGAGCAGATTCGGTCACGCGCAGCAGGAGCGGCAAATGGGGCCTCAGATGGTGGTGAAACTGCAAAAGTGGCGCGCGCAATACGGGTGGATGTCGCTAGCGCGACGGATGCGGCTTAGAGTGAGAAGGATGGACAAGGCACTTGCCTCACTCTTCGCTTACCTCTGCCTGCCCAAAAAGCAACCGGCCCCATGTCTCGCAACGCGAAACGTGGAGCCGATGGCTAAATGAGCAGTGGGCTAAGAGTTATTCTTCGCTCTCTAGGATTCGAATATGGACGCGAGTGATATCGCGTCCGTGCTCACCCTGACTTGGGACATAACTACCACCATCGTTAGGGAGAGGGGGCGGGACAAAC
>CAZGCK010000007.1:0-2047 GCA_964524175.1 uncultured Bacteriovoracaceae bacterium
GCCATGGCCGCCTACGACAAGGTGCTGGCTCTGGACGCCAAACACGCCGAAGCCTCGATCCAAGCGCAAGAACTGGATCATGAAGCTCGCAAACTCAGACAAGAAACCGAAGAAGCTCGGCGCTCTCTCGAAGATCGAAAACGCGAGCTGATGAAGGGCATCTCTGAGGCTTCCGGCCTCACTTCGCGTGCCGCCTCGCTCGCCACCAAGATCGAGACCGCCAAGATCCAAGCTGAGCGCCTGTCGCAGCAAATCGTGGAGCAAGCCGAGAAACTCAGCCAGACTCGCGAAGAAGCAGAGCGCGCGAGATCCGGGGCTGAAAACGTCCGCATCCGGCGCGAAGAGCTTCAAGCCGAGCGCAAGCAACAAGCCGAGCATGTTCAGACGCAAGAACACTCCGCCAAGGACCTGGATCGCGCTCGCGATGAATCTCATCGCAAGCTCACCCAAGCTCGCTCCCGTTTGCAGAGCCTTGAAGAGCTTGCCAACGCCTATGAAGGCATGGGAGATGGCCCCAAAGCCGCGCTCGAATGGGCTCGCGAAAACAAGCAAAGCGCCAAGCTCATGCCGTTAAGCGACGCCATCGAAGTGAGCGGAGACTACGAGGACGCAGTCGGCGGACTCTTTGAGCAAAGACTCGAGGATCTGATCGCGCGAGAAGCCGAAACGGCCGTGCTCGCCCTCAAGCACGTTCATGCAGCAAAGCAAGGCCGTGTTGCCATCCATGTTGCCGAGAACAATGAGACTGCCGGCGCATCTTGGACAGAGATCAAACAAGCGCTTGAAAGCTCTGGATTTGAAACCAAAGGCGAGCTGTCAGAGCATGTTAAGATCAACGCAAAACTCGATGACGCCACCCGCGAAATCGTTTCGGGCATCCTGAAAAGAGTCGCTGTTGTCAGCGACTTCGCGCGAATCGCCGAATTAGTATCCTCTGGCAATCTCAAAAAACTATCGGGCTGGTCCCTTGTGAGTCTCGACGGAAACGCGCTCGACGCAAACGGCACCCTCCGCGGCGGCAGCAATGAGCACGACGGCGCTGCAAGCATATTGAAACGCAAGCGAGCCATCGCGGAGCTGCGTGAGCAGGTCGCCCAGGCAGAGGCCGCGAATCAACTTGCTGAAAAAGCGGCAACCGAAGCCCGTGAGGCTGTTGAAATCGCGCGCGCGCGAATGCAATCTCTCCAGTCGGAGCTGCAGGCTCTCGAAGTCGAAGGAGCCGCGCTAGAGCGCGACGTCCATCAGATGAGCCGCGCGCTTCGCGAAATCGAAAGTCAGAATGAACGCCTCGAAGCAGAGCTCGAAGACACTCAATCCGCAGGCGAGCAAGCCCGCTCCGAGCGAGAACGCCTCGAAGCTGAACTGAACACCATTGTGTCGTCACGCTCGGATCTAGAATCCAAGATTCGCGAGGGAGACACCGAGCTTGCGGAGCGCGATGCTAATGTTCGCGCGCGTGAGGCTGAAGTTCAAGCTCTGAGGATGAACGAAGTCACCTTGCGCGAGCGGGCATCGAGCCTCAGGCGCGAGCTCGAGACGGGGCGAGGCCTCGTCGCGGATCGCCAACGCCGTCTAAGCGAGATCGATCGCACGCTTGAGCGCGCCGCCAGAGAGAGAGAGCAACACACCGGCGGGGAAAGCGGCATCGAGCAGAAAATTCAGGAGCTCACCGTTCTACTGACGGCTGCTCGCGAAAAGCTTTCAGCCGTCAAGGATCGCCTCGAGCAGTCCAGCGCGAAACTCAATTCAACTCTCGATCGCATCAAGAAGCTTCATAAAGACGGCGACGAGAAGACCTCTGAATCTAATCAATTGGATATCGAGCTCACCACTCTTCAGGCCGAGCTGACCCACCTCGTATCCAATCTCGAAGAGAAATACGGTCCAGGTTGCCTCGAGCTTCCAGTCACCTCTCCAATTCAAGAAGAAATGACCGAGCCCGTGATCACGGCTGAGATGTCAGCCGAGGAAGAGCAACTCCTGGGAGAGGAAGTCGAGCGCTTGCACGAACGCACCTTCGGCCCCGGACGTTACGCGCGCACCGCCT
>CAZGCK010000007.1:2057-8042 GCA_964524175.1 uncultured Bacteriovoracaceae bacterium
GCGCGAACGCATTCGCCGCCTGGGTGAAGTGAACGTGGGCGCCATCGAAGAATACGAAGAGACACATAAACGTTTTGAGCATATTCAAAGCGAGAAAAACGACTTGGAGCGTTCGATTGAGAATCTCCAGAACGCCATCGAACACATCAACAAAACCTCTGAAGAACGCTTTGTCCGGGCCTTCGAAGCCATCAAGGATCGTTTCGAACGGCTCTTCCCCATCATCTTCGGTGGAGGCAAGGCCGAACTCTCACTGGTCTATCCAGAAGGCTCTAAAGAGATTCTTGATGCCGGCGTAGATATCTTGGCCCAACCCCCCGGCAAGAAAATCGTAAACATCGGCCTGCTTTCCGGTGGTGAGAAGGCGCTGACGGCCGTCTCCCTCATTTTCGCGATCTTTATGGTGAAGCCTTCGCCCTTCTGCGTTCTGGACGAAGTTGATGCCCCCCTGGACGACGCCAATATCGGCAAATTCAATGCACTCTTGCGAGAGATGTCAGTGAAGAGCCAATTCATCTTGATCACGCACAACAAGAAGACCATGGAACTCAATGACACTCTTTACGGCGTCACGATGGAAGAGCCGGGCGTTTCCAAAATGGTTTCAATCGAGATGCAATAATGGTCGTTAGTCGTGCTTTTCTATTTTTGCCGCTCTCGATAGCAATCGCATTCACCTTGAGCGTTCTCTACGCTTATGGCGAGGATACTGCTGCGCCTGCGATCAAAACTGAAACTCCAGCTACTGCGCCTCCCAGCCCTCCTGTGGCCACCGAAAACCCAGCGCCCAGCGCCCAGAACTCGCCCATGCCTGCTTCTGAAATTCCGCTCACTCCAGTCTATAATCCTTGGGGCTCGATCCCCGTTCACCGTGACCCACCTTCCAAAATAAAGCCCAAGCCCGCTCCAAAAAAGACGCCCAAGCCTCAAGCCACGTCCAAAGGTACAACAAAGCTTCCACTCATCCTTCAGGAGATCCAAGCTAAGTACGTTCAAGCAGTCACGTTGACCGCGGAGTTCAAACAGGTAAACGAGGTTATCGCCCTTGGAACCAAGAAGAACAGCTCAGGCATCATCATGATCAAACGCCCCAATAAGCTGCGTTGGGAAACACACCAACCCGACCGCAATATCTTGGTCAGCGATGGGCGCAAGTTCTGGTTCTATACGCCGCCTTTTGATGAAAGCGAGCATGGACAGCTGATCGAGCGGCGAAGCTCCGAGATCCAGTCGCGCCTTGCGAATGCTCTGCTTTCGGGGTCATTTTCTGCTGTCGCAGACATGAAGATCAAGCAGGGGAAGGGCTCTACCTTTGAGCTCACTCCAAAAAAGGGCAGCGCAGGAACCGTGATCAAAGCGCACGTTGAGATCGACATAGACCTGAAGCTCATCAAGAAGGTGATCCTCGAGCATCAAGGCGGCAATCGTTCGGAAATCTCGCTCTCCAAAATCGTGCTCGCTCAACCGATGGGCGATGAGCTCTTTATTTTTACTCCACCGCCCAATACGGACGTCGTTACGCAATAACCGAGCGGTTACGCTCAGCCGCAGCAGCGAGCCTCCTGAGGGACGGCCCTCATACAAATAGGCAAAATGAATAGATTTGTACCAGCGAACGAACTGCCTGATAGCCCCCCTCCCACACTGAATCAGGTTGCCTTTAATTGACTATTTCTGTATTGGTTTGGGGCAATTGAATAGGAGACTTTTGTTCTTATGCCTTCGTTTGACGTGTCCGCCGAGATGGATTGGCAGGAGCTAGACAATGCTGTCAATCAAGCCACCAAAGAGCTATCCCAACGCTATGATTTTAAAGGCATAAAGAGCGAAATCAAACTCGACCTTAAAGAGAAGACCATGACCTTGTGGTGCAGCGAGGAAGCCAAGCTCGAGGCACTCAATGATATTTTGCAGTCCAAGATGATCAAAAGAGGCATCTCCTTGCTAGCTCTCGAATACAAAGACCTTGAACCTGCTTTTGGCGGGAGCGTTCGCCAGGTAGTCATCGTCCAAGCCGGCATCTCCAAGGAAAAAGGCAAAGAGATCATCGCTGCCATCAAGGACGCCAAACTTAAGGTTCAGGCGCAGATTCAAGATGAGCAAGTTCGAGTCACTGGCAAGAGTCGCGACGATCTGCAGACTGCAATCGCTCACCTCAAAAGCAAATCAGACCAGCTCAAAGTACCGATGCAGTTTGGCAACTTCAGGGATTAATTCAAATGCGTAGTACCCCAGTTCACTTCGTAAGCCTCGGCTGTCCCAAGAACCTCGTCGACTCCCAAGTGATGCTCGGTCTCCTCGAAAAAGACCGCTACACGATCACCCAAGAAGCGAACGATGCTGAAGTAATCATCGTCAACACTTGTTCGTTTATCCAAGCGTCTAAAGAAGAATCGATCGAAACGATCCTCGATATGGCCGAGCTCAAGCAGAGCGCCAAGTGCAAGGTCTTGGTCGCCTCGGGTTGCTTGCCTCAGCGCTATGCCAAAGAACTCGAACAGGAGATGCCTGAAGTTGATCTCTTTATCGGCACAGGTCAGTACCATCGCATCACTGAGCTCCTCAGCGCGCAAGCGCGGGCGCAAGAGATGGGAGCACCTCTCCCTAAGCGATCATACGTAGATCAACCCGCTTTCATCCACACTGAGAACGATCCACGACTCCACACCGGACCGACCTATACGGGGTTTCTCAAGCTCAGCGAAGGCTGTAACCGTCGTTGCGCCTTCTGCATTATCCCAAAGCTAAGGGGCAATGTGCGTTCGCGTACCGTGGAGTCACTTGTGGAGGAAACGCGAGCTATGGCCGCTCGCGGAGTGAGAGAGCTGAACCTCGTCGCACAAGATCTGACCGAGTACGGAATGGAATTCCGCTATGGTAAGCCCGAAGGCTCGCAGTTTGCCGCTCGCCTCGAAACATTGCTGCCAGAGCTTTGCAAGGTCGAAGGCATCGACTGGATTCGACTGCATTACGTCTATCCCGATCAGTTCTCTGACGAGCTCGTCGACATCGTTGCGCGCGAGCCCAAGATCGTGAAGTACCTCGACATGCCGATTCAGCACACGAGTGATCGCGTACTAAGCTCGATGAATCGCCGCCTCACCAAAGCTAAGCTTTTTGACCTGACCGCGAAGCTTCGCGCAAAGATCCCTGGCGTGGTGTTCCGAACCTCGATCATTGTGGGGTTCCCTGGCGAGACTGAAGAAGAGTTTACTGAACTCTGCCGGGACCTCGAAGCCTTGAAGCTCGATCACGTGGGCGTGTTTCGCTTCTCGAAGGAAGAAGGCACGAAGGCAGCTGAAATGGATGGTCAGATTCATCCAGGCACGAAGCGTCGGCGCGCTAAGGTGTTGATCGAAATGCTTCAGAAGCAAGCTCAAGAGCGCAATGCCAAGTTCGTAGGCCAACGCGTGCAGGTTTTGATTGAAGGACCCAGCGAAGAAACTGAACTTCTCATCCAAGGCCGCATGCCGACCCAGGCACAGGAGATCGACGGTCACGTCCTGATTAACGACCTCGAGAGGATCGAAGAGAGCGACAGCCTTAGGCCCGGTGACATGGTCGAAGTAGAGATCACCGAAGCTCACACTCACGATGTCCTAGGCAAGGCGGTTGCCCTATTGTCTCGCGCCAGGGCTTTGGCATCCACTGTGAGCGGAATCGCCTCCAGCGAAGAGGGCGCAAGTGAATGGCGGGGCGAAAAGCGCCTCGCCGAAGTCGTTGCTGACGCAGCAGAAAGCAGAGCATAAGAGAATGGCCGGCCAATCTGAATGGATTATCACTTCTGAGCAGCTGCAGCCCCTTTTGGGCAATGTAACTCTCCTCGACGTACGCCAACCTGAAGAATACGCTGCGTCTCACATCGAAGGCTGCAAGTTGATCCCGCTGGGAGAAATTCTCAATAAGGCGGAGCGCGAGCTCAAGCCCCATGAGGACATTGTGATCTATTGCGCGCACGGAGTGCGTAGCATGCACGCTCTGGCTGCGCTCCAAACCCTGGGGTTCAAAAAGCTGCGTTCGCTCGAGGGCGGGATCTGCGCATGGGATGAGTTTCAAAAGGCACGAGGCGCGGGCTAAGCCATAGCTCGCGAGATACAGTGACGCAGGACTTTTACGCGACACTAGTGGATTGTGCGAGGGCCGAGGGTTTTCCGATTACAGGCGCGCTAGATATCGACCTGGCGCATGATGCGATTGCACCGCATGTGGCTCGCTACGATCAGTGGATCACCGCGGGCCACGCAGAAACAATGACTTATCTAGTGAGGGGTAGGGAACGAAGGGCGGATCCACGCAAAGTAATGAGCGATGCACAGAGCATCTTGTGTGTAGCGCTGCCCTATTCAACCTTGGCATCGGGTGGCGAAACGCCTGCAATAGGGCCTCGATACGCGCGCTATATTCGTGGACGTGATTACCACGACGAGATCGCAGAGATGCTTGAGCGGGCCATGGTGAGAGTGCGCGAAAAGACGGGTTCTGAGGGCCTTCGTTGGAAAGTTTGTGTCGATACAAGCGCCGTTCTTGAACGCAGCTGGGCCGCGCTCGCGGGACTGGGATGGCTCGGCAAGAATACGCTGCTCATCCATCCTCAGCACGGGAGTTACTTATTGCTCGGAGAAGTGTTGATCAACCGCGCGACGGGACGTGGCCCGCAACCACTGCAAGATTATTGCGGAAACTGCGATCGCTGCCTGAAGGCATGCCCGACCTCAGCGCTCACTGAGGCGCGATGGCTCGAGTCGAGTCGCTGCATTAGCTACTCCACTCTCGAGAGGCGTGGATCGCTAACAGACTTGAATGAAGAAACCCGTCGCGCGGCGGGGACTTGGATCGCCGGTTGCGATCTCTGCCAGGAGGTTTGTCCGTTCAATGCAAAGGCTGTCAAAAAAGAGAGCGTTGGTGCCATCATGGATGGTGGCGCTGAGAAACTATCTGACTGGGTTGGCCTGTTGCTAGAGACACCGGATGAGTACAAAAGGCGTGTTGCAGGCTCTGCGCTCTCCAGGGTGAAGCCCGCGCAGTTTAGCCGCAATCTTGCGATGACTTTGACACAGGCGTTGCCAAAGATAGCGGGAGTAAACGGAGTGGGGCTCCAACTCCGCACTCTCGTTAAGTCGAGATTGGATATTGAGACAGATCCTGATGCCCTTGCTGAATGGCAAACCTGCCTGAACGCATTGGATACTGCTCGCGCTCCTAGCTAACGAATCCATCGGCGGGACCGACGCTTGCTTGGCAACCGCCCATATCAAAAACTTTAGAATCTCAGTATCAAAGGCGAAGGCCTCCGAGAGAAGCTCGTTAAGAGCGTCGCGCGGAGGCCTTCGATGGGTTGTACGCGCTAGTTGCTTGCTCCCAGTCCGAGTTGTTGATTCCTAGTTGATGACCCTAAAGACGACACGACGATTTGCGGCGAGTTTGGCATCGCGACTCAAGCGACCACGAACCCTCTTGGGCTTGGTCTTGCCGTAACCTATCGCCATCAACTCCTTGCCCTTGATCCCACGACTAGTGAGGTACTCACGCACGGAGTTGGCTCGATTCTCAGATAGAGTCTGATTGTAGGGATAGGTTCCGAGCTCATTGGTGTGCCCTTCAATCAGAATTTTGAGATAGCTTTTTCGGTTTTGCTTGATCACGCGTGCAACCTCATCGAGGAGGTCACGGCCAGACTTGGTGAGGCGATCGCTGTCATGCTCAAACTTAACTTCTTCTCCAAGCTTAATTTCCTTAGGCGTGAAAACCACGCGAGGAGTCGACTTGGGTTCCTCAACCGGCATGGGCGCGGTAGCAGCGACAACAGGCACCACATCAGGCTTCTTTTCTTCTGGCATTGGCGAGAAGCGAAGGCCGACACTGAAGCGCGAGTCGTTGCCGGCTACTGTGCTGACGGTGCCAACGCTCACGCCACCCAAGACTGCGGCGTCACGGCTGACTTGGTAGCGAAGTCCTGCATAGATTTCGCCAGGGTTGTTATATCGA
>CAZGCK010000007.1:8052-53466 GCA_964524175.1 uncultured Bacteriovoracaceae bacterium
GGCAGAACCATCGTGCCTGACGCCTCAAGATTAGCGCCCCATCCACTGCCGAGAGGTGCATAGAGCCCGAGAGCGAGCGGAAGCCGATTGGTGTAGTCGATCTCACGATAAGTAGCGTTGCCATTGTAACGGTAACCAATGTTGGCGGCGGCACGTACAGGACCGAAGTCTCGTTCAAACGCGAGTGAAGCTCCGCCTCCAAGATTTCCATCACTCAAGAAAAGATTGGGATCGCCAGTTGGGAATCTGAGCTCCGGGATGATCGACACGGCAATCATCGCGTTGTCGCCAGTCAATCGCCACTTGACGAAAGCGCGCGTATCGCCCAAACCAAACTGCTGAGCAGCGTTCGGGAAATGAACCATGTTCAGGGGTACCGACACGTTGATCGAGGCTCTGCGAGTGACGAACCAGCCCGCCGTGAGATCGAGAGTGCTCACGCTGTCAACCAGAGTGCCGATTCGTTGAGTGCGAGTCGCATCGTACTCGATCAGCGCGTCGTTCAACCAGTTGTAGTGGGCTGAGAAGAAAAGCCGCTGGCCGTTCCAGGTAGGATCGTATGGAGCGATTTCAAGCATCGCATCTTCAGTTTGGGTGTAGGTCGAATTGGCAGCAGTATTGTAGTTCTGCACGCTCACCGAAGCTTGCGCGCCAGGGGCTGCCGCAAGAGCGGCCAGACCGAGCGAGGATATGCTTCTCTTTAGAAGTGTCTTTGTCATGGGTAACTCCTTTTTTCCTGGCTTGCCTTAGCTTCCGGCCTTGGTGTTGGCCTGGGCGGCTTGCTGCTCCAGTTGGATGGTCTTGCACGTATCTTCTTCGTACTCGATCACGAACTTGGTGTTAGGCCCAAGCCTGGTATCGTCAGCAACCACAGCGCGAAAAGCCTTGTTCAAGCGTTGATCTTCAGCGGAGCCATTGTACAAGAAGCTGAGCGTGCCTTCTTTGTAGATTTTTCCGCCTTTGAGCAAATCATCCATATAAAGCGGGATTCGATCTGAGCTCCACAGTCTGTAACGACCGCTGGTTTCGATGAGACTCTTCTTGAGGAGTTCGACGAAAGTTGTGTTGAATGGCGCGTTCAGAGACGGCGTAGCGTCTCCTTGCTCCGGAACACCCCAGAAAGCTTGGTTGATGTTATTCTGCCAAGTCGTCTCCTCCGGTCTGAAATGATAGCCCGAACAAATTTTTTGATCGATGAAGCAGAAGAACTCAGTGTCTTCCCAATCATCAACCGATACCTTGACAGAATCGAACACGAGATATGCATTCAAAATCCGTTTGATCGCAAGGCGGGGAGGCAAGTTGACGTTGAACTTGAACATCACTTGCGTATCCTTCACATAACGATTCTCGGTCTTGATGCCGCCCTTGGCTTTGGGGGTTGAGTAACCGAGAGTCGCGGTAGTGATTTCGTGTTCTGCACTCGATTTGTAGGGGAGCTCTACACCCGCGTATTCAGCAGGTTCCATCTCGACAGCTGCAAACTCCTTCGAATAGGTTTCGACTTTGCAGCCATGGAGACCGTCGTTGCCATCTCGCCCATCTCGACCCGCAGGACCAGGAGTCGAACTACGCTTAGGAATAACTACTGTCGCGTCGATTTCGGTAACTCGTCCACCGCCGCCGCCAGAAGGCCGAGAGTCGTTCACAATGACTTCTGCGAGGAGCTTCCCTTTAGGAGTTGGAGAAGAAGGCCTGCTTGGCTCGACAGGAGTGGTGACGACTGGATCCAAAGGTTGTCTTGGCTGGTGAGCGACAGGATCGCTCGGAGCCGAGATCGGAGGATTCACGTCGGGATTGATTCGAGGAGGATTTCCGACAGAGGGTGACGGAGTCGATGGCCTGCTCCGTGGATTTTGCCGAGACGGAAAGTTGGGTACGATGCCAGTATCAACCCTAGGATCATTGCCGACGGTGCCGGGCTCGCCAGAGGGGGTTGAATTCTTGCTCGGCGGATTGTTGTTCGCGATGGGCGGATTAGGCACATTGGTTTGCGGCGTTCCCGCAGTGTTTCCCTGCGCAAGCTGGCTGCCGCTCACGGTGGCGGGAGGAGCAGACTTAGCCACGTTCGCGTTCTGGCCACACGCCGTGGTGAGCATACTTACTGCGATCACGGCAACGGTCTTCAACTTCAACTGATTCACAGACAACATAGGGCCTCCAAAATTTACAACGGACACGGTTATAACAGAGACTGACTCGTATGGTCAACTATATTTAAAAACATTTTTGTCTGGTATTGAAAGAGCCACCTAGAAACTGCCCTCTTTGCCTGTTGCTAGGGGCGCAGGCGTGGAGTTTTTATCGAATGGTGGCGCTGGTTTAGCGCATTACTCTATCTATGAGGTTAAGAACTTCAGGCTTCTTCCCAACACGATGAGCTCACTCTGAATGGGCAGCTGTCAGTTTTGGGTAATCCCTAAGGACTTTCTAATGAATCTTACTAGACTTTTTTAATCAATATCAACAGGCTCCGGGAGCAGTTATTGACCCTTTAGATCGATAAAAAACTAAACTAATCATAAACTTAACGCTTCAACCTCAAAAAGATGCGCAGCCAGGCATCCCGTCCCTAGTCGCTGAACTGAACCGAGTAAATGGCTGCCCCCATTCGGTTGGCGATTGGAAAGCGCAGAGTGACTCGCCGAGTTGCCGCGGAAAGCTGGGTAAGCGCGCGGTAAATTCGCGGCCTTTCAAGGCGCAAACCAGAGGTACCGTCATCTTCCATTCTTAGATCTTCGCCAGCGGCCGCCTCAAAAACTGGCTCACCCTCGAGCGCGATTCCCATCCAAGTATTTTCTCCGGCTAACACTGGCGCCTGAGAGTTCTCTAAATTGACCGCTTGAGCAACGATCGAGACGCGTGAACAAGGGCTAGTAAACTCGATGCTTGCCTGAGGGTCCGAAGTGTAGATTCGCTCTAATTCCCGTTCCCATTTTCCCTTAAAGATAATCGTCTTTGAGTCGAACTGAGCAGGGCCATGTTTTTTTCCAAAATAAAGACACTCAGAGGTGAACGGATACCCCCCGCCAGCATCAAATTTAGGAGCCAGAGGAAGCCCCGGATCAAAAGAACGCAGAAACTCATGGACGGCAGACTCTGAGCGGAGATTCCACTCACCAGGCCCATGACTAAATAGTATCGACTTATTATGTATCAAAAGCACGCGTGGCAAAAAATCTTTCGCCCCACTCTTATGAGACAACTGAGCCAAGGCTTCAAACAGAAGGCCGTCGGGATCGATCAAGTAGGGAAACTTGATGTCATGCTTCTTGAGCAAGGGCTTGATTGCATCATGATTCTTCAAGAACTCGAAGATGGGATTCATGAACAACAAAAAATGCAAATTCTGCGCAGCAAATCGCCTCTCCCACTCGCGCGCGTAATGCAGCAACGTATCGCCGGTCAGCAGAGTTGGGTCCAACATGAAGATCAACCATGACCGTTTCGCAAACTCGGGGTCCAGTGGCAAAACCGTCAAACGGCCATCTGGTAGTCTCACACCAGCAAGAACCGGCGAACACCCGACCCAATGAGGAGCAAGCTCCTGGCGAGCAAGCTCGACAGCTTCTTCCTGAGTGAGTGCCTTTTCTTTCGGTTTCCAAACCACTAGTCGACCGCCTTCAAAACAGGTCCGCGAACTTTACCCAGAGAAGCAACCATCGCGCCGAGTCCGATGACTCCTGCGATCCAATGCGTCGTATGAAGCGAGCTCACAAAATCCAGAGTTGAGCCCATCCGCCAACCAAACAGACTGGTCGCAAGCCCAGTGCCCGTGACCAATCCTAGATTGCGTACCGTCGCAAGCAGCGCCGACGCAACTCCCAGCTTAGAGCTCGGCACCACTCCCATAATCGCATTGTTGTTTGGGGATTGAAACAGGCCGGTCGCCAGTCCAATCGACGCTAGGCCTACAACGATCCCTGCTGAAGTAACATGTTCGCTCAAACCTGCACCAAAAACGCCACCCATTCCAAACAGCCCGAGCGAACCGATCAGCGCACCCAAAACACTCAATTCTTGGCTCCCAAAACGATCCGAAAGCCGGCCGGAAATCGGCGCGATGATCAATATCGTAATGGGGATCGCTGTCATAAATAGCCCCGTCTTTTGCGGTGGGAACTTCATGACTTCTTCGAGAAAAAACGGCATCAGCACCGATACTGAAGAAAACGCAACGAAAGTCAGAAAGCTCGCCAAATTGGCCGTCCAGAAGGTCCTGATCTTCAATAACGAAAGATCAAAGAGCGGCGCCTGCGCGCGCGATTCGACCCTGATAAAAATAAAAGCAATGATCAGAGTCGAGACAACAAAGAACCATCGCGAAACAGGCAATGCCCCTGCCACCGATACTTGCGGTGGATCAAAAACAACAATGAAAGAAAAGAACAGAATGCTTTGCAGCAAAGTACCTGCCCAATCAAACGGAAGGGCTTGACGCAATGCTGGATCGGGACTCAGAAAACGTTGAACCAGACTTGCGCCGACGATTCCTACCGGCACATTCAGCAAAAAAATACTGCGCCACCCAAAAGTCGAAATCAAAAACCCACCCAAGCTGGGACCCGAGATCAGCCCTGCGCTGACCACCATGGCTAACGTCCCTAACGCCCTCCCTCGCTCCGACGGAGGAAATGCGGAAGTAATAATGGCGGGCCCGTTGGCCATCAGCATCGAAGCCCCGAGCGCCTGCAAAATGCGCGAGATCACCAGCCAGAACAGTCCGGGGGATAAGCCGCAGCAAGCAGATCCCACGATAAAAACTACGAAACCTAACTGAAACACCCGCCGCCGACCGTACTGGTCCGAAAGCCTGCCAAAGGGCAGCAAGAGACAGGTGATCGAAAGAAGATAAACGATGATGACCCACTTGGTCCTATACAGCTCCGAGCCAAGTTCTTTGGTCAAGGTGGGAAGCGCGATATTGACAATGCTCGAGTCCAACGTCGCCATAAAGGTCCCGCACGCTACGGCACTCAGGACCCACCATTTTCTCTGCATCTATAAGCCGAGTCTAACAGATTCGGCTGTCCCCGCAATTGCATCCTTGTTATGTTCTGAGCCGAAACCCCATGTAAGAGGAGAGCTTATGGAACCCCTAGCGGCTCTGTCCGACGAGCTTCGCGGCTGGATCATTGATATGCTTGCTGAGGCCAAATCTGGCCACCCAGGCGGCAGTCTGTCGGCGATCGACTTGATCACGACCCTTTGGTTTCATGAGATGAGAGGTGTGGATCCAAATAACCTCTCTGCTGATCGGGATCGGTTTGTCCTCTCTAAAGGACATGCTGTACCGGCACTCTATGCTGCCTTGGCTAAAAAAGGCTTCATTAAACAAGAGCTACTCAAGACGCTACGCAGGACGGGAAGCATCCTTCAAGGTCACCCAGATCGCGTAAGAATGCCGATCGTCGAAGCTTCCACGGGTTCCCTGGGACAAGGCCTGTCGGTCGCTCAAGGGATTGCCGCGGGCCTCAAGCTCGATGGCAAATCTTCTCGGGTCTACTGCATGATTGGCGACGGAGAGATGCAAGAAGGACAGATCTGGGAAGCTGCAATGTCAGCGCCTAAGTTTCAGCTCTCCAACCTTTGCGTGATTCTCGACAACAATGGCGGCCAGATCGATGGCCCTGTTTCACACGTCATGCCGATCGAACCGATCGCGGACAAATGGCGCGCGTTTAACTGGCATGTGATCGAGATCAACGGCCACGACTTCAAGCAGATCACTAAAGCATTTGAAGAAGCGCGTGACATCCAAACCTCGGGCGGGACAAAGCCAACTTTCATCCTCGCCCACACGGTGAAGGGCAAAGGCGTTTCGTTCATGGAGCATCCGACTGATTGGCACGGTGTCGCGCCCAACGCTGAACAAGCCACAAAAGCTAAGGCAGAAATCATGAAACGCCTGATGAAAGCAGAGGAGTGAGACATGGCAGGCAAAGCAACTCGTCAGGCCTTTGGAGAATCACTCGCCCGCCTCGGTGAAGCGCATCCAGAAATCGTTGTTCTGGATGCTGACTTAGCCAAATCGACCAAGTCGGAGCTTTTTGCGAAGAAATTTCCGAAGCGTTTTTATGAGATGGGAATCGCAGAAGCCAATATGATTGGGATGGCGGCGGGTCTCTCTTTCACGGGTAAAATGCCTTTTCTCTGCAGCTTTGGATGCTTTCTTACCGGTCGGTACGACACGATTCGACTGAGCGTGGCTTATGCTCAAGCCAACGTGCGCTTGATTGGCACACATGCTGGTGTCGGCATCGGTGACGATGGACATAGTCAGATGGGACTCGAAGATATTTCGCTCATGCGAGCATTGCCTACGATGGGTGTGTTTCAGCCCATGGACGCGCGTGAAACTGAGCTTGTAATGGACTATCTCGTCAAGCAATGGAAGGGGCCCGCCTATTTACGGCTCACCCGCCAAAACCTGCCGGATCTTTATCCTGCGGGGGCGGAGTTTAAGCCCGGCAAGCTGATGCGGATCCATCCAGCAGCCTCCAAAGCCCAAGTAGTCGCAATTGCTTCGGGAGCAGCTGTCGCAGAAGCAGTCGGCGCCGCAAAGGTGTTGGCAGAAAAAGGCGTCCAGATGGAAGTTTGGAACGCGCACTCACTTAAGCCTTTTGATTTTGAAAAGACCGTTGAGATTTCTCGGGGCGCTCAACTCGTCATCACCGTCGAAGACCATACCGTCATCGGTGGGCTCGGAAGCTGTGTTGCTGAAGCGCTTGCATCAAGCGGCATGCCGCACGGTCGTCTCGTCAAGCTAGGGATCCAAGATACGTTTGGTGAAAGCGGCGAACCCCTGGAGCTTTACGAAAAGCACGGGATCTCCGCGGGTGCAATCCAGAAGAGGGTGATCGACGAAATAGCATCTGAGCGCATGCGCTGAGGTGCTTATGCAAGCTTGGCGCATCGAAAAACACGGCGGCGTTGAGGTCCTTGCTCGCAAAGAAATCAAGAAACCTGAACTTGGACCGCATGAAGTATGTGTGCAGGTCGAAGCAGTGGGCCTCAATCACCTCGATCTTTGGGTACGTAAGGGCGTGCCGGGGCACAAGTTTCCACTACCACTGACTCCGGGCTGTGATGTGAGTGGCAAGATAGCGGCATTTGGGCCCGGAGCGGAGAAGGCACTAGCAAACGCAGGGCTCGGCGGCACTCCTCTGGAGGTCGGCATGCCGGTCGTCTTGCATCCAGGAGTTTCGTGCGGTCGATGCTCCGCCTGCCTCGGCGGATTCGATCCCGTTTGCCGCGAATACGGCATCTTGGGTGAGCACCGCGACGGAGGCTGCGCAGACTTCATCGTCGTACCGGCCACCAATGTAGTCGCGAGGCCAAAAGGGATGAGCGCAGCCGAGGCCGCGGCGTTACCTATCCCCTACCTCACGGCTTGGACGATGCTTTTTTCTAAAGCCGCCCTGAAACCCGGTGAGACCATTCTCATTCATGCGGGTGGGAGCGGCGTTTCGGTCGCGGCGATCCAGATGGCGAGAATGATCGGCGCAACAGTGATCACCACTGTCGGATCCGAGGCCAAAGCTGCGAAAGCTCGAACGCTCGGTGCGGATCATGTGATCAACTACAAGGCCGCACCGTTTCGTGATTCGCTGAGAGTCATCTTGAAGCAGATCGGCCGAAGAAGCTGCGACGTGGTGATCGATCACGTGGGACAGGATACGTTTAGCGACAGTCTCAAATCGCTTTCCTGGGGCGGGCGTTTAGTGACTTGCGGAGCGACATCGGGAGCAGACGTGTCGGTGGATCTCAAAATGGTGTTCTTTAAGAATCTGTCGATCCTGGGCTCGACCATGGGAAGCAAAGCAGACTTTTTGCGTATTTTGGATCTGGTGGCTACGGGCAAGCTCAAGGCGGTAGTCGACTCGGTTGTCCCGATTGCTGAGTTACCTCGTGCTCACGAGAGGCTCGAGTCGCGGGAGGCGTTTGGGAAGGTCGTTGTTACAAATCCTTTGGACCTTTAGCGATGCACTGCTCGATATAACATTTGCGTGCGGTCATTATCTTACGCGAGACAAATTCGACTAATTTTCGATCATCTCCCGACACATTGAAGCTCCATCTGTATAGAAACTCTTCCAACGTCTGCGCACCCTGAAAACTCTCTCTTGCTCTTACAAAAGATTCGTAAGCACGATTCAAGTCCTTATCTTCAGTTTTTCTGAAAAAAGTAGAAAACATCGCCTTCACTCTTCCATAAGATGCCGTGGCGAGATTGATGCGATCCAGATAGCCAAAGAAAATATTACGCATTTGAGATGTGCCAGAAAACTCCAGCCACATTTCCTTGGGCTGCACAATTATTGGCTTCACAGTGATTTTAGCTAGTTCTTTATCCAACAAGGCGCTGAGATCACCCCGAATTGAAGCACCATTTCGTCGCGCAACAGTCATCTGCACAAAGTCTTTGGTTGCAACTAGCCCGCGCTGGGTGAAGGTCGCCTTGTAAACGGGATCTAAAGCCAATTCATGAAGAAATGGCATCACATACTTTGGAAATGCATTCAGAAACTCAATGACGTTCTTAGGCTTCTCTTGACGAATAGTCTCAAAAATCTCGCGAGCTAGGCCGCGCTTGAGAAATGCATAGATCAAGTGACCCACAACACCCTCTTTACTTGCAAGTGTATCGATCTCTTCTAACTGCCAGTTCGCGGCTGCATCGGAGTCCTCATCCGTCGCGCTACCAAAGTTAAGCATATTAGCGAAATTCAACTCATACTGATGCTGAAGGTTGTTGACGATCCCCTTAGTTACATAATGGTTCTCCCGAATCGGAAGCTGACGCTCGGCTTTAATGAAGTCCGTCATAAAATCCGGATTCATCATCGAAACTAAATCGGTCAGGGAGTCAGGCAAAGTCAGGTAGTAAGTGAGCCTGTTTCTTTCATACATCTCCATTCGGCGAACTTGATGAGAAAGCACCGAATTCAAAAAAGCCGGCTCGACTTGCTCATCCGTAAGAAAACGCTCGCCCAAATAGGCTTCAAAACCTTCTGCGAATCCCTCAACCCACGCAAGCGCAGGATCCGTCACTGCGCTTGCGACGTGTGGATCCCGGGTCACGCTTTGCTCAACCAACGCAGCCAAGGCGTCGACACCGTAGAGATCCTGCATGATCCCATGAGCAATCTCATGAGCTACGACGATGTCGTAGTAAGACCCTTCAATTAAGCTGTCCTTTGTCAAAACGCTCTTATCGATCACTCCAAGCGTGCCGTCTTCTAGAAACATCAAATTAGAAGTGCGCGTCTCGCCATCCACTAAGAAGTGGGCAGAGTCGACAAAAACAGGGCCAAGCCCAAAAACTTTTTTCTCGCCCACATAGACATACTGGGGCTCACAAACATTGGCGGATCCTACCATCTGCCGAGCGATGATTCTCAAACGATTGACTTCTGCAATGGCCTTAGACTCTTCAAGAGGGACCACGTATCGACGAACTTCAGGATCCCAAGCGTTGACTTGCTTAATACGATAGTGAGTGACATTGCCAATCTGGGTCGTACCAAAGCGGGAGAACCCCTCCGCGACCTGACAGGAGAACTGATTGACTGCCGAATCACATTTCTTAGGAGGTGAGGCCCCCTCAGGAGTGATTGGAACAAACGCTAACGTAGAGCACGGCCCGTCTACAGGGGTATGCCAATTGAATCCGAGTAGACTTGCAAGGAGGATTGAGCCTATCGCATATCTCGCAAGCAACTGTTTCAACACCATGGGTCCAGCCTTTCTACGATGCGGATATATAACTATTGTTTATCTATATCTAATACCCTGTAAAATCTCTCTGTCTTCGAAAGGTGCTGTTTTAAATATATAAAGTTTATAAACTGCTCCTTCGACCTGTTGATAGTGACCCTAAGAGTCGAATGAGTCCCCACCGAAAGGGGCTTTAGGAGAACTTAGAATCGGCATCTGCACACTCAGAGGCAGGCACTTTGTTAGGAAGTAGCCTGAAATTCTCACTACTTAGAGAGAGTACTCCGCTAAGCCAGCGCCAATGCTCAGCAATTTCTGCGCGTCCTCGCTATTGGCGACAAGCTAGGGTGGCAGTTGTGGCGGAGAACACCTTCCAACTTTGCAACCCCCACTCTCTATGGGATAACCTGGCCATGCTCCTTCTCGCCCACATGGGCATCGGCAGAAAGCTCGTCAGTCCCTGGACGCGTACTCTGCCCGTATGGCCCCTGCTTCTTGGTACCATCCTCCCAGATTTGATCGACAAGCCACTATTTTATGCAACGAAGTTTCTTACCGCCGCTTCCTCGAGCGAGCTGGCTTTTTTCAGCGGCACCCGAACCCTAGGCCATACTGCCTTCGCACTACTGATCATCACCCTTTTCGCAATGACCTCGCGCTCGCGAATGTTGGCGGCACTGAGCCTTGGGATAGCCACCCACTTACTTCTCGACAATCTCAGTGATGGCCTGATCCAACATTTTTACCTAGGGACCTCGACCGGCGAACGCTCTTCACTCGTTGCCTTGCTTTGGCCTTTCTACAAGCCTTACTTCTCGGTGGCTCCGTTCAACGATCTAGGCGGACATCTCCATCGCGTGAGCAATCCCATCACTTTGGGCAGTGAAGTCGTCGGGGCGCTCATCCTCGGATGGGATGCCTGGAAGAGTCGACACGAGTCTGAAATCTTCAAGCAGCTTCAGATGCGCCGGCTCCGCAGTAGACAGCTCAAGCGCCTTCATAAGTCATCTAAAAGATAAAAGGAACCGAAGTAAAAATCGAAGACCCAGCGGCCTCAAATACCGATTCTGTTAGACTCTCTTTCCACCCTTGGATTGCCGCATATCAAACCACACCGCAAAGATGATGATCACGCCCTTGATCACCTTTTGATAAAACTCGGAGACATCCAGCAAGCTCATCCCGTTGTTGAGCGCGCCAATAAAGAACGCCCCCAGGATTGACCCCTGCACAGTACCCACGCCACCCAAGAGACTGGTTCCGCCGATCACGACAGCTGCGATCGCATCAAGCTCAAAAAGCTCCCCTGCCGTAGGGAGAGCGCCATTGAGCCGAGAAGCCAAGATTGCGCCCGACAAACCTGCTAGAGCCCCTAACGCGACATAAATGCCCAAAGTGATTTTGCGGATCGGCACACCCGCAAGCCACGCAGCCTCGGCATTGCCACCGATCGCTAGAACGAAGCGACCGAGTCGAGTCTTGCCCAATAAGACTATCCCCGCAAAACCAAACACGCCAAAAATCAACACCGGAACAGGCAGTCCGCGATATCCCTGAAAAGCCCAGATCGCTACGCCTGTCGCGAGCACAGCAGCAACCGCAGTACCAAGATCAGCCTGAGTGCGATTTTTCCTCAAAAGCACCGAGAAAACGACTCCCATCCCCGTTATACCCACGAGGCCCACCGAAAGCATCGGAGGAAGGTAGCCTTGCCCTAAAATATTGAACGCATCACCTAACGGCGCAATCGCCGCCCCATTTGCGAAGATCAGCGCAAACCCGCGCGCGATAACCATCATGCCCAGCGTGATGATGAACGGCGCGATCCGGTGCCGAGTGATCAGATAGCCATTAAACAAGCCGCATGACACACCCACGGCGACGGCGGCCAGGACCGAAATCAAGGTGGCACCCACCCCACCCATCCCCGTCCACTGAGAAAGCTCTGCATTGACTTGAAGCAACCCTGCAGCAACTCCCGCTAGCGCCACAACCGACCCAACCGAGAGGTCGATGCCACCGATCAAGATGACATAGGTCATGCCCACGGCTAGGATGCCGTTGATCGATACTTGCCGCGCAAGATTGGTGAGATTGCGAGGAGAGAGAAACGTGCCGCCCGTAGCTACCGCGAGCACGGCCATGACGACCACAAGCGCGATGACGCTGCGGTAACGACGCCAATCGAATTTAATCCCAGCATCGGGGGCAGACGGCTGCCCCAACCCAGTCGCTACAGCTTCAGCGGAAGTACTCATAGAGAAGCAGCCCTCATAATATCTTCTTGTGTTGCGGTTTCAGCAGGCAACTCGGCCGACGCGTGCCCCTCGCGCAAAACCAATATCCTGTGACAAATCCCAAGCAGTTCGGGCATTTCGGAGGAAGCAACGACTATGCCCATTCCCTGTGCAGCCAAACGCTGGATCCAACCATAAATCTCAATCTTCGCTCCCACGTCGATGCCTCGAGTCGGCTCGTCGAGAAACAAAATCTCCGGATCCGTGAGCAACCATTTGGCGAGAACCACCTTCTGTTGATTGCCACCCGAAAGCTCTCCCACGGGCTGATCGAGATGCGCGGACTTGAGCTTGAGTTCTCGCGCCCACCGACGAGCAGCCTCTCTCTCGGCGGCCTCATCGACAAAGGAGAACAAACCACCCCCCTGAGTAAATCCGGCTTTGCCACCCACAAGCGATGGCAGCGTCATATTGGTTCGGATTGACTGACCCAAAACCAATCCGCTGCCCTTGCGATCCTCAGAAACAAAGGCCATCCGCGCCGCGATTGCCTCGCCCGGCGTATTTAAGTCGCGTCGGCGCCCATTAATCCAAACATGCCCGCGCACATCAAACCCAGCGCCTCGAGGACCCGCTCCGTTGAGCACGCCAAAAAACGTCCCGCACCTAAGAGCCCCGCAAGCCCAAGAACTTCACCTTTTTTTAGAGTAAAAGAGAGCTTGTCTACGAGTGTTTTGCCGCGCGGAGTTTTGAGCGAGAGCCCATCAACGCGCATCAACTCGTGATTCTCCATCTTGCTCAGGTCATTACGAGGAGGATAGATATCTTGAACCGCGCGACCCACCATCCAGGAGATCAGCTGAGGCTCAAGCTGCCCACGCGCGATTTTTTCTCCGCGATCATTGCTACCGGGGCACTCGCCCGCATTGCGCCCATCGCGCAAAACAACCATTCGATCGGCGAGCCTGAAGACTTCATCAAGCCGATGGGTGATATAGATAATTCCGCGGCCTTCAATGCGCAGCCGGTCCACGATGGCATAGAGCCTGCGAACCTCTTGCTCGGTCAACGCAGAGGTCGGTTCGTCAAAAACCAAGACGCGCGCATTCCGATGCAAAGCTCGCGCGATTTCGACAAGCTGTCTTCCCCCGACAGAAAGATCTCCGACTCGAGTTTCGGATCGCAGTCCAAGCCCCAACGAATCCAAAAACACCTGCGAGCGCTTGTGCAGCTCTGTCCAATCAATCCAACGCGGCAACTGATCGAGCTCTAAATGCTCGCCAACACTGAGCTCAGGAAACACAGCAAGCTCTTGGTGGATCATCGCAATGCCTGCCCGATGCGCGTCTCGAGTATCTGCGAACTGCGCAGCTTGGCCACTCACGCGGATCTCGCCTTCATAGGACCCCGCGGGCCATACGCCCGAGAGGATCTTCATGAGAGTCGACTTACCCGCACCGTTCTCTCCAAGGAGCGCGACAACCTCACCCGCGCGGACCGATAAATCCACGCCGTCAAGCGCACGGGTGCCCGGAAACGACTTTCCGATTCCCCGTAGCTCGAGCAACATTATTGGGCTACCGCAGCCTGTTTGGAGCCTTTACCAAATACAGCTTCCCGCTTATGAAAACCGGTATTGATAATGCGAGCTTCGATCTGCCCTTTGTCGACAGGATAGACAGGGCCGTTGATCGTCTTGACTTTGCCCGCGCCGTTCTCAACGAGAGAGTCGAACTTGAACTCTTCCTTCTTGGCGAGAGCCATCGCGACTTCAGCCGCTCTGCGAGCCATGTCGTTGATTGAGATAAACACTTCAAACTGTTGCTTTCCAGAAACGATGTCACGAATCGAGGCCAAATCTGCATCCGCACCAGCAACGAAAACTTTGCCAGTGAGCTTTTGCTCTTCAAGAGCTTGAACTGCTCCATGAGCCATGCCCGAGTTATTGGCCAAGACCGCATGAATATTGTTCTTATGCTGAGTCAGCGCATTCTCCGTCGTCTGCATCGCGAGATTGGGCGACCATCCATTGTGATACTGCTTCACCACCACATTGACGAGTGGATGCTTTTTCAACACGCTCATGACACCCGCGGTGCGAGCCTCCGCTACAGAGTGGCCGGCCTGGCCCATGAGCAAAACATAATTGCCTTTACCACCGGTGAATTTTACAGCGGCTTCGGCTTGGAGCTGGCCGACTTTAAAAGAGTCTTCAGTAATATAAGCGTCGATCGGCACGTTCTTGATCAGGCGATCGTAATCAACAATAGCAACACCATCGAGCTTGGCCTGCTTTACGAAAGCCGTGGCCGTATCGCCATTGACTGGCTGGATCACGAGAACCTTCACACCTTGAGAAAGGAGATTATCAACTTCAGCGGCCTGAGTCTGCTCACTGTTGTTACATGAAGCAAAAACAACTTGGCCCCCGAGCTTCTTCACGGTTTCTTCAAACACCGCTTTGTCGCGCTGATAGCGCTCTTCCTGCATGGTGCTCAAGATAAAGCCAATCTTAGGGCCTGTACCGCCTCCCCAAGCATGAGCAGTCAAACTTTGAAGCGAAAAAGCCGCGGCGAGCGCGAGCACAGAAAGAAAGCGCATGTGTCATCCCCCAAAAATACAAAAGGTTCAGGAAGCGTTCTTTTAGTGTTCGGTTAGAAAGCTGTCAACGACTTACAAGGGTTGCACTGGGTTGTCGCGAGTAGCCACAAAGCTTGGCAAAGACCCAAAAAGGCCCGATGAGGAGATGCTCTCCGTTTTTGTAGAAGGCAGGGGACTTTCCTTCAAATTGATAGTGGCCGACGTATTGAACGATCCAACCACCTACGAACAACGCCCAAAGGATCGGCACCGGTATCGTGCGGCCCACAAAATAAAACCCCAAAGTCACCAATGCATAGGGTGCAGCAAGCTTCCAGTCCAAGTAGAAATGCCAAACCATTGCGAGCATCCAAAGAAGAATTGCCGCGTCAAATCTCAACATCTCGGATCCTGTAAGGCCACCTGCAATGGGTAAAGTCCCGAGCAAACCCATAATGGATAACAAAAGGGTCGGAATCCCAATGTAGTGGCAAACTCTGTTGCCAGGTGTCCGATGATAAGCAGAATAATCCTTAAAGTAAGAATCAACTCGGTCAGTCATCGGATGGGTCCTCCAAGATAAGCTAGCTGGGAGCAAATTTATCCTCTTTCAGCTCTTTTGCCCAGAGAGGATGTGACGCACAATTGCATGAGGCCATAAATCCGCGAAGCGGTCCTTAGTGTGAGTCAAATGCTTTTTTTGCCGCCGCTGCCAGCCAATCTTTTCGACGCTCGGCCAAAAGCTGTTTGGCTGCAACCTTACGCGAACTCAGGTTCCGACCCGATTCACTCGATTCCCAATCCGCCAGAGCAAGCTCTTCGATCTTGCCCACATTGCCAATCAAGCACGCACGACGCTTTGCTTTGAGTGCCGCATTGTTTGAGATCCCAAGATTGCGCGCGACGCAGTCTTTAGCCAATTCATCTGCCCGCACAGCCACTATCGACTGCAATGCCTCGATCGCCGCAATCCACGCGCGCGAGGCATTTTGCTCGATGACTCCCTTTGCAACAGGGCTCGCAACCGCGCGATCACACGCATCGCGACTCCAGCCCGTGCGGACATTTGCCAGCGACTCAAATCTTGCTGAAAGCTGGCTACTCGGGTGCACTCGGGAGAAATAGTCGTCAAAATGCGACTGCGCCGCTTGAATGCATGAATGTATCGCTGAAGCAGCCGAAAGCGAGGCCTTTGCCCAATCTAGATTCGCCACCAACTCGCTCACCAAGACATCGATCACACCGGGCTTGCGCTTTGCTCGATCCAAATCCTCGTCAATCGCGGCTTGTTCTTCGCGTTTTTCGAGAACATCCAGATAGATCGGGAAGAGCAACTCCTGAATCAACGCCTGCACATCCACATCATTAGCCGTCGACAGCCCCAATCGGCTTAAGAACCGATCACGCACGGTCTTGACATCTTCGGCAGCCATTCCGTTAATGCAGTTCAGGACTTGGGTCGCCACATAGCGCTTTCCGCCACTGAACGGCTCAAGCAGTGGACGGTCCTCGCCTAGCGATCCTTTCGGAGCGGACGCTTGCATGCAGCTTTTCCAACGCTCTTCAGCCGCAGTTCTTACCTTAGGCTCAATGCCCGACAAAATCTGGCCAAAGAAAAGATGAACTGCCGCAACCGTTGAACTCATCGGATTCTGGTTCAAATAGGCTTCTCGCTCGACCAAAAGCCTCTCGCCGAGCGGTACGGTGAAGGGCTTTGCTACTTCGTCAAAAGCCTCACCCAAGGCATGGCGATAGCAGCCCTCCGCCTTCACTCGTTGTTTAAAACAATGGATATAGGCTTCACGTGGGTCGACTTGCTCGACCAGGGCGCTGCTGAGCTCTCTCACCGATCGAGTCATTGCAACATGCGCCAGGTTTCCGACGAGATACTCGGTGATTTCTGGATTCAGCCGCGCCACGATTCGAGCACGCATGTCAAAATCCGAGGCTGAGATCACATCGCATGCCTCCCATTCGGTAGCTCGTGACTGATCAAAGGATTCATCAATCGCTCGATTCACGCTAGTGGCGATGCACTCCTGGGTCTCTCTATCCGTCGGACCACTTGCGCAGCGACTGACGAGCTGTTCGAGGTGCGAAGAGACCTCATCAAACGCCTTATCCTCATAAAATCTCTGCAAACCGTAAACATCGAAAGTGCGGCCACCAAAAAACTTGGTTGAATGATAAGTCGACTTTTTGGGGGTTCTTGCGTTGGCGAGCGAAGGCCTGAATCTCACCCACGCAGCTGTCTCAGCAAAATCCTCTGCGGGCGAACCACTCGCCAAGCTCCGCACAAAGCCTTCTTTGGACTCATCGCTCTTCCACTGGTGGCTCAAGACCCCGATCGTCTCATCCGCTCCGAGAGGTCCCACCACTGTTACAGGATACCATCCGCTGATCGACTTCCATTCTTCCTGATCCGAAAACGTCTCCGTCGCAGCGCCCATACCTCCCGGATTGTGATCCAGCGCATGAGTCAGCTCATGCGTGAGGGTGAGATTGAACTGACCCAGAAGACCGTTGTCTGGCAGAAATGAATCATCTCCTTCTGCATAAATTCGACGTCCACTCGCTTCGTAAGGACTAGTATCAAGGCAGCGTTTGAGCCGGATAAACCCAAGCCCCTTGCCCCCCCAGAAATCCGAACAGCTGCCTGAACTCCAAGTGGGCGTCGGCTGCCATTTAGCGGGTACTCGATGGAGCGTCTGCAGCGACGCCATCGAGCGGTATGCATCTGGCAACAGCCATGAGAGCTTGACGAGGGCATCGAGCTCCGAATCGCTGAAGAGAAAATCATAGGGCCTGAAATCGGAGGGATTGGCATCCGGTCGTTCCGGCTTGCCGTCAGGTACAAAGTTTTTGAGAGAAGCTCCGTACCCCATTCGCAAGAACCAATAGTAGATCTTCCATCCAGCACGTGTTTCCGATTTGCCGTAAATTCGCGACAGGATGCAAGGAAGCTCGCTGCAGTCCGAGAAATCAACTCCCTGAGATGCAATCCAATTGCTGAACTGGTTTAGGAACTTGGCCTGCGTCGGTTTCATCAAAGCAAGCGCCTTGTCCTGCCAGCGCCCTTGCACAGGCATGCTTCCACGCTCCGCCTCGATGCGCGCCACTTCTGCCTGAAGTTGAACCAACGACAAACGATCCTTGAGGCACTTGGGCGCCTCGCCAGCTACCTTGCGACCCGCCTTGGGCTGCGTCTGCTTAGAAGATCGAATCGCGCGCTTCTCTGCAGGAGTGGGCCAACCCAGCTGACGCTCCCATCTCGCGGTAATGCCTGGCCGAGCCTTGATCGGGCGAGAGCAGCCAGGCGCCAGCGAGAAGAGCACGGTCGTGCCCAAAACGAAAATCCCAAGCGCGACCGACATAGCCTGCTTAGCGCGGGCCATACTTCACCACCCGCACTACGCGGTCTTCTGCCTCTTCGTAGACAACCGCCATTCTTGCGTGATCAGAGATCAACTGAAAATAGCGATGCCCATGAGGATCACCTAGACGTGTGATTTCGACAAATCGCTGGGGATGCGCCTGCCACTTGTGACGCCAGTATTGGAGCAACCGCTCCTCGCCTTTGGCATCGCAGCTTGCGGCAACAATCACCTCGTTTTGCGTTTGAAAGGCGCAACCATCCGGATAGCCCAGAAGCATCCCATTGTTCTTTGGCAGAATCGCATCCGGCTTGATTGATCTCTCAGGTGCGCCACGCATTGCGATCAACTCATCTACCCGTGTCGTACCGAGAACCACCGCATCGGTGCCGTGGCGATTACAGGCGGAAGCACCAAGAAGAACGATAGGGAGGATCGATTGCAAGAGGAGTAGAGCGCGATGCATCTATAACTATAATCGGAATGAACGTCCCAATTCCTTAGATATCCTAGGCATTTGTGCTTGGTTTTGTTTCTAGGATCATGGCACCATGAGAGAATGGCAGCGGCTAACGAAAAGCACTTTCGTCCCAATCAGTACCTCTTCAAGGAGGGGGAAGCCTGTCAATCGCTCTTCTTGATCAAGAAGGGAACCGTAGCCGTTCGAAAGATGAAGGGAAATGCCTTCGTCGAAGTCGCGAGGATTTATTCGAACGAAGTCGTCGGTGAATTGTCATTTTTTGATCGCCTTCCTCGAAGCGCGTCCGCCATGGCTTTGACGGAAGTCGAAGCGCTCGAGATCACTTTCGAATCTTTGGATAAGATCTACGGCAGCGTCCCGGACTATCTCAAAACCATCATGGCCTCAGTGGCAGACCGACTTCGCAAAGCGAATGATCTGATCCGGCGCCTGCAGAAAACCGTGATTTCTGAAGGCGGTTCTGAAAAGTCGGAAGAAGAATCTGCCGCTACAGAAAGCGCAGCGGATATCTTGGCTGCGACGGCGGACATTCTCACGCCCGGAGCAGGTGGCGAGGGTGAGGGCGAAGCGAAGGGCTGAGTGGGGGCAGGCGGGGTGGTTTCGTTGACTATGAAACCAATTCTTTTTTGAGTTCTGTCGTTCCAGCTCGAAGACTAAGCCCCCAATTGCCGAATCGCCTCGTACACTCCAACGCTCGCGGCATTGGCCAAATTATGCGACCTCACGCGCGCATCGTACATCGGTATCCGAATCGTATCCGTGGGATACCGATTCAAAACCCAATCCGGCAGCCCAGTCACTTCTTGCCCAAAAATCAAATATGTCCCGGGTTCAAACTTGTGCTCAAAAAGTGTGTGTCCCGCCTTCTTCGAGAAAAAAACCTTAGGCGCATCCCGCGCAGGCCCCTCAAGAAAGGCTTCGAGGCTCGCATGCCGCACGACCTTGAGATGCTCCCAATAGTCGAGGCCTGCCCGCTTGAGCTTGGCATGGGTGATTTCAAACCCCAGCGGATCCACCAGATGCAGTGTTGTCTGAGTCGCCAGACAGAGACGACCGATCGACCCCGTGTTTTGCGGAATCTGGGGCTCAACCAAAACTAAATTTAAATCATGAGGCATTTGATACTACCGCCTAGAAGCTTAAAACTAGGGCCGCAAAGTGTTGAGCATCCGAGGAAACGGAATCGTCTCGCGCACATGCTCCACTCCTGTCATCCAGGCGACCGTGCGCTCGACACCCAGCCCGAAGCCCGAATGTGGTACTGAGCCAAATCGGCGGAGGTCCATATACCAGGAATAATCCTTCTCGTTCAGTCCATGCTCCGCGATGCGCTGTTTAAGCACTTCAGCGCTCTCTTCGCGCTGTCCTCCCCCGATGATCTCGCCATAACCAAAAGGCGCGATCAAATCGCAGCCTAGCGCGTACTTGCCGGTGCCGGTGACACCCGGACCTCCCACGGAGTCCGATTGCTTAAAGTAAAACGCCTTGATCTGCGACGGCATGTGATGAACCCACACAGGCTTGCCGCCAAACTCCTCTCCCAGCGCGGTCTCATGAGGCGCGCCAAAGTCTTCACCCCATGGCAAAGCTACGCCCCTCTTCTCGAGGATCTTAAGGGACTCATCATAGGAGATCCGAGGGAACGGGCCCTTGATCCCTTCAAGCTGCTTCACATCGCGCTCGAGCATCTTGAGCTCAGTCGCGCGGTTGGCGAGCACGTTCTGCACGATATGCTCAATGAACTTCTCGCCCATCTCCATGTTGTCATCAAGGTTGTAGTAAGCCATCTCAGGCTCAACCATCCAGAACTCGGTCAGATGCTTGCGTGTCTTGGATTTTTCAGCGCGGAAAGTGGGACCGAAAACGTATATTTTGCCAAAAGCCATCGCGCCAACTTCGCCGTAGAGCTGCCCAGACTGCGTGAGAAAGGCCTTCTCATCAAAATAATTGGTTCCAAAAAGCGTTGAAGTCCCCTCGCAAGCGCTCGGCGTAAGGATCGGCGCATCGAAGCGGATAAAGCCTTGCTTGTCAAAAAACTCGTTGATCGAACGCATGATCTCATGGCGAACGCGGATCGCAGCCCACTGCCGCTGACTGCGAAGCCAGAGATGACGATGCTCCATCAAGAACTCGACGCCATGTTCTTTAGGAGAGATCGGATACGCATCAGCCAAGCCAATGAGCTTGAACGACTGAACACCCATCTCGAAACCACCCCGCGGATTCGCGCGGAGCGCCCCAGTCACTTCTACCGATGACTCTTGAGTCAGCTTCTCGAACTCCTCGAACGCTTGGTCGGTGCACTCGCCCTTGAAGAGAACTCCCTGCAGAAGCCCCGTCCCGTCACGCATGGTGAGAAACTTGATCTTGCCTGAGCTCCGCTTACCGTAGACCCACCCCTTGACTGTGACGGTCTGGCCTACATATTGGGATGCTTCTTCGATATAAAATCGCTTAACACTCATAACCCAAATCTTTAGCCAAATCCCCGATCTTAGGGAAGCCCCTTTTAAAGATAGAGCTGAAGGGCCAGTGAGTTGCTCCCCGGGATCTGATTGATCAGAAATCCCCCCGTGATCTTGGAGGTAAACCGGTACTGAAGCGCGTAGTGCCATTGAACGACTTCACCCTCGCTCAGGTAGGAGGTCTTACGAGCCGCTGCCGTAATCACCATCGAGCCAATCGAGGTAGTGAGAGTTCCAATATGAATAGGGTCTAGATCGTAGGCCCCTGAATTCTTGAGTAGGGTGTACTCAAGCTCAAACATCATGATTTTGACCCCAGTAGACCCCGAGTAGAACTGAACGTAAGGGAAACTATTCGAAACTCTCTCATTAACCAGCCCTCCTCCTAGATTGAAGTACTTGGAGCTCACAAAGAAGCCGGTACCTGCTCCAAACGAACTAGTCACTTTGTTAAAACGCCCCGACAGCCCGAGCGAAGTGCGTGTCCCCCCCAAGGCTTTGGACTTATAGAGCTCTACGGAGGTCCCTAGATTGAGGTTGGGTAACGGCGAGGTCGCGGGCTCCGCTGGCTCGTAAGAGGTATAGGTCGATGTGCCGAGCGCACGCTGAACAATATCATTGCCATAGAAAGTATTGTTCGAGCTCGTCGAAAGCCCCGTCCCAATTTTGTGAAAGCCTTTGATCAACGCGAACGTCGCGCCCGTAGCCGCAGGAGTGACTCTCGCATAGCTAAAAATCACCTCCACCCCGTATGGAGATGGTTCCGTAGGAAGCGATGAAGGATTGATGTTGAAGGAGTCGCTCACCGTAGCGCTCCCTGATCCCGCGTTCGACTTGACGGACCGACCGCCGCCCTTGCAGCTGGTGTCATAAGTTCTAGGCATAAATTTTTTATAAAAATCGCAAAGCGCGTCCGCGCGCGCCTCCAGCGGCGGAAGCAAAACTAAAAATAAAAGCAAAAGCAGGGCGAACCTTCGCCCGCGAGGCCAGACCATCGGACAAAAATTATATCATCTCTCCCCGAGCTGACCGCACGGAGACAATTGCCCAGAGTAGGCAAAAAAGACCCAAATATAGGGCATACTCGGCAAATCCAGGCCCGATGGGCGGACGGGATTCGCCATTCCTTCGACGATCATTGATGAATGCGAGTGTTCCGCATCCAAATAGCCCGTTCCCCAGGAGCTCATGCCGTGGATAGAGATAAGTGATGCCATGCATATCGTCTTGGGTCAGGCCGAGCTGCTTCTTGGAGCTCGCATCGTAATACATCAACGCAGGCTGCTCGCTCGAATGCCCGAGACCTAGCGCGTGACCGATCTCATGGGCCAGGACAACGGTGACGAGACTACCCCCATTGAGATTGATCAGATTCTTGATATTGGCCGCCTTGCCTGCCTCCGCATTAATATAAACGATCGCAGCCGCAACTCTCCCGGAAGAATCAACTCTCAGAATCTGCGAAACCGCGGGAATATTGGACGTATCGACAGCAGGGCCAGAGCCCGAGATATCAGCTGACATCGTCGTATCGCAGGTGATCAATGGGCTGGCTACCCCGGTCTGCGCTTTGTACTCAGCCACTGTGGTCACGACCTCAGATCCCCGCGACAATCTCACCGAGCTCTCGGGAACGCCATTCCAAATCGAAAGCGCCGCATCGATCGCGCCATCAATCTGCGCACGCGTCACTTCCGGAGGACACGAGGCGTAGTTCACATCAAAACCGATATTTGAGTCTTTCCAGCCATTCAATGCTTTACCGCTCGTATCGATTTGCACAGTAAAAGCAAATGCGCCTGAGCTCATCCAAAAAAATGACACTAAACCGCTAAAAAAACGCATAAGAAAAATCCGTCACGAAGCTCACTGCACGTCGTCCCGAAAGAACCCCGGACATCAGCATCGAGTTTTCCCACCTCAACTTGCTGACCTCTACCGAAAATCCAAACTCTAGATAAAACACGTAGGCAAGCGCGCTTCTGTCAGGGAGACCAAACTGCGTGACCGTATTTCCGTTGTTGAGGCTAACCGTCCCTCCGGTGCCACGAATGTAGGAAAACATCAGTCCCGTCCCACCGAGGGGCTCGACCTTCAACGCAGGAGTCAATAACGTGAACTCTCGTCCGACCCTTGCTCCGCCTCGAATGATCCGCGTGCTTGCTCCCCCTTCAGGATTGCTATGGCCAAAAGGAGTCAATGCCAAGTTCGCGGAGAAAAACCAATTCTCCTGGTTCAATCCGCCGAGTGGCCAAGGCGTCCTGAACTGTCCAACAAGCTCTGGAAAAACGGATGAGACGAATGAGCTGCTACCATCCGCTGCGGTCGTATAGCGACCCAGATCGTGAAGGAGGAGACCCAAGCCTAGATAGAAAGCTGACACGACTTATCTTCTCGATCGATCAAAAGTCCGCCACAAAGCGGGCCAAGGTGCGAACATAGGCCCCCGTTGCGCCACGCTTGGGATAGTAGGAGAGGTGCGTGACGTTTGAAGCGGTTGCAGCAATATCCAAGTGAACCCACGGCACACCTTTGCGAATAAACTGCTTCAGAAAAATCGCTCCGCGAATCGTTCCGCCATACGAATCATTGCATGAGTTCTTCATGTCGGCCGTTTCCGACTTGAGATCCTCAAAGTACTCATCAAAAAGGGGCAGCGGCCAAATGCGCTCGCCATGCTGCTCGCCTGCACGCCTAACCGCTTCCATGAGAGGCTCTTCGTTACCCAATATCGCGCAGCACTGCTTACCCAACGCGATCGCAACAGCGCCTGTCAAAGTCGCAACATCTACCACGGCGTCCGGTTTGAAGTCCTGCGCGTAATCCAAGACATCGGCCAAGATGAGGCGGCCTTCAGCATCTGTGTTGATGATCTCGACTGTCTTGCCCGCACGGGATTTAAGAACGTTGCCGGGCTGAATCGCCTCGCCGTCCGGCATGTTCTCAGTAAACGCCATGATAGAGATGATCCGATTCGGCGCACCCCAGGCGGCAGCCAGCAACGTCGCTCCCATCACAGTCGCCGCCCCTGTCATGTCATGCTTCATCTCTTCCATGCGCATGGAAGGCTTAATGGAGATGCCCCCGCTGTCGAACGTTACGCCCTTGCCGACCAACGCGATCGTTTTAGGGTTCTTCGCTTTCTTGGGATTGTACTCCAGAACCACGATCCGCCCTTCACGGTGCGCCCCTTGCCCCACACCGATGAACAATCCCATCTTCTCGCGAGCGGCATCACGTTCGGTCAAGATCCGGCATTTGAGTCCATATTCACGAGCCAGACGCTTTGCCTCAGCGGCAAAATACTCTGGCGTGCCAAAATTCGAAGGCTCGTTCGACCAATCACGTGTTACGCGAACCGCTCGTGCCGCGGCAGCTACTTTAGCTAGCTCGGGTTCTAGCTGCGATTTAAGCGTCTTGTCCTGACTGAGAAATATGAATCGCGTGGGACCTGCGTACTCTGCCCCCGAAGATCGCGACGAAGACTTATGCTTGGAGAATTGATACGCCGCGAGCGCAATCCCCTCAGCAAAGCCACGGACGATCGTCATCGGAGTGAGATTGGCGCTCAAACCGCGCACATCAAACGAGTCCGCATGAACGACGACAGTCTTAGCTTTCTCTGCCGAGAGCTTGGTCCAAGCATAACCGCCTGCCTGCCGGGCCCGCTCCTCAGTCAATTCACCGACTGCCCCTAAACCCGCGAACAAAACATTTTCAGCAACTCCTTTGCCGCCGAAGCGAACAAATTGTTGCGAATTCGCTCGACCGGCAAAAAATTCCGACTTCCTAAACTTCTCGACCAACTGCGCATAAGGCCCTTTAGGTGGCATCGCTTTCCGTCCGCTATCTTGGTAGACGACCACGACATCGGCAACCTCAGCACCTAGGGCGCTTATATTTCCAGTACGGGCTTCGAACGCGGGGATTGCACGAGGAGACTGAGCAGAGGCCATGGCGAAACTCCATCAAGAGCTGAAGAACTATGGTGAATTCAGAGTTTTTTAACTAACATAGGAACTTAGCATGTTGAAGCGGTATCACCACATTGTCGGAGGCGCTTTCCGGGTCATAGACGCATGCGTTATTGGCATGACCTGGATTATTTCTTACTGGCTTCGTTTTAAACTCCCGCTCATCGAAGTCACTAAGGGGTTTCCGCCCTTTCGTACTTATGCCGCACTCACACCGCTTGTAATGATTCTTTGGGCAATGGTCTTCTCGTGGGTGCGAGTCTATCCCTCGGGCCGGATGCTTAGACGGACCGATGAAGCCCACCTGATTGTCCGTGCTCATCTTACAAGCCTGCTTCTCTTCATCGCGATGACTTATCTTTTTAGCGAGTACAAGTACTCCCGCGCAGTCATCATCTACTTTGGAGTTCTAGGCGGCGTACTGCTCGTAAGCTTCAGATTGTTTCTGCGCAACACTCTGCGCGCGATCAGAAAGCGCGGCTTCAACTTGAGACACCTCGTCGTCGTAGGAGAAGGCAGCGCCGTAGAAACGCTGATTCTCAGGATCGAGAAATTTCCTGAATTGGGCCTGCGCATCGCAGGCATTGTCGTGCACGAGTCGTCCACTGCCCAGAGTGTTGCCGGCAAATCCGTTCTCGGCAAGTTCTCGGAGCTCAGCGAGATCCTCATCAAGACCAAAGCCGATCGGATCGTCATAGCGCTGCCTAGACAGCAGTACGCTGAACTAGATCGGGTCTTGGCATCCGTAAAAGACGAAACCATCGATGTACAGCTTATCCCCGATGTGCACGAGTATGTGGCACTGGGATGCGAGATCGAAGACTTTGATGGATTACCCATAGTCAATCTCAACGACTCTCCGCTCGATGGCTGGGGCGCTCTTGCCAAACGGATCACAGACGTATTGGTATCGACTATTACACTCATCGTATTGAGTCCTGCCCTACTGTTGATCGCCTTGGCTGTTAAGCTCACATCCCGTGGACCCGTTCTCTACGGACAAGAACGCATGGGGCTCGATGGCCGAACCTTCAAAATGATCAAGTTCAGATCCATGCGCCAAGACGCAGAGGAGAGCTCCGGCGCCGTCTGGGCCAAAGCAGGCGATGATCGCCGGACGACCATCGGAACTTTTTTGCGAGCGACCAGCCTAGATGAGCTGCCGCAGTTTTGGAACGTGCTTGTCGGCGACATGTCGCTTGTAGGACCTCGACCCGAACGCCCTGTCTTTGTGAGCCGATTTCGAACAGAGATTCCGCATTACATGCTGAGACACAAAGTGAAGTCAGGCATCACGGGCTGGGCGCAGGTGAACGGATGGCGTGGCAATACATCGCTTGACCGACGCATCGAATGCGACCTCTATTACATTCGCAATTGGTCTTACGGTTTGGACTGGAAAATCATGGTCCTGACGCTCTGGAAAGGCTTCATCAACAAAAATGCATATTAAAGGTCACCTCAAAAGGCTCCGGCCTACTCGCATTGACTACTACTTGCTGACTGAGGTGCTGGGCCCTCTCACTGGAGGAACCATTTTCTTCGTTTTTGTCTTCATGATGTTCCAGGCACTCAGACTTGCCGAGTTCTTCATTATTCACGGGATTGCGGCAGGTATCCTAGCCAAGATGGCAACTCTACTAGCACTCTCCTTTGTGCCTACAGCGCTGCCCGTTGCTTTCCTCATCGCCATGTTGGTGGCCTTCGGAAGACTCTCATCCGACAGCGAGCTCGTTGCCATGAAAGCAAGTGGCTTGAGTCTCTTGAGGCTTTCGATTCCGCCCATGTTTGCGGCGCTCTTGGTCGTCGTCCTTTCGATCGGACTCAATCTGGAGTGGGCACCTTGGGGCGAGAAAGAATTCAAGAGCACCCTGATCAAAGTCAGCAACACCAAAGTAGTCTCGTCGATCAAACAAGGCACATTCAATTCTGGCTTTTTCGACCTATTGATTTTCGCCGACAAGGTCGACCCTAAGACCAACCGCCTGGAGCGCGTTTTTATCTACGACGAACGCGAAGCCAAGAACCCTCTCACCGTCGTCGCAGCCTGGGGCGAGCTGGTGCAGGTGAAGACCGGCACCGAACTGGGCGCGGCCGCGATGCTCAAGCTTCATGACGGCAGCATCCACCACAACAATCCAGCTGAGAGCAACTATCAGAAGATCGATTTCGGAGATTACAACCTGTACCTCAAAGTCGAGGAAGGGGCTGGCAACTCGACCATGAAGCCCCGCCTGTACACGCAGAGCGAGCTCAAGCACCGGATTACACAGATTCCGTTTGAAAGCGGCGAGAGCCTCGAGCTCCGAGGAGAGTACTGGCGAAGATACGCTGTTGCACTCAGCCCCTTCTTTTTTGTGTTTCTTGGAATTGGTTTTGGAACTGTGAGAACACGCGCGGTGCGAGCAGGAGCCGTGCTCATCTCTTTCGTCGTTCTGCTCGTTTACTGGGGTGCCCAAACGATGTCCGCAGTTCTCATGCAGAGAGGCATCGTACCTCCCTATGTCGCGATGGAACTCCCCAATTTGATCATCGCTGTGATCGGCGGGATCGCCTTCAAGCGCGCAGCCTGGTAGTTGGGTTTTTGCTTTTTTTGCATAAATACCGATCAAACTGCGATGTGCGCGCCGTGTTTTTTTAAATACTTAATATAAATAGATCCCCGAAATCCCGCTCTGGGGCTGACAGAATCGTGACGTCCGTTTAATCAAACCTTCGAATCCCGCTCTGGGCGGCCTTTTGGGGATAACTTTTATTGAAACCTGCAAAAAACGTGAAAATAAGAATATATATTTATTAAATTCAATGACTTACCCAATGTGGATAAGTCGGCATATTGATGTGGATAACTTAAGGGGATGACGGAGACGGACTCGGGGTTACCCGAGGTAAAGGGACCGCTTTTCTAGAAAGAGGCTTATCTTTGGGGAAAGGTTCCTGAATAGAATCAGCAATTTCGAACGGAAAAAACAATGTTGCGTCATTTTGACGACTCACAACATGCTGATCTCCCTGAATCGGTTTATAGGGTCCACCCTTGTAGCTGTAAGTAAGCGCCTGGGGCGGAGAAACCTGGAACCGAATCGACTCTTTTGCACGAAGAACAAGAACACGTCCGTCACGGAAGACAAACTGCATCACAGGGCGATTATCCACCTTGTAACGCACCCAAGCTGACTCAAGCGCTTTAAACACGACCTTGTGCTTGATCTCACTCGGCTTAAGCGTCAAACCCGAACTGAGGGGATCCTTTTCGTCGAACGCCAACTCTTCGCCCTGAGTTGGCGATGGCGAAGGGGCCACAGCCACTGGCGTAGCGGTGGGTGTCGGGGTTGAACTCAGGGTCGGACTCGGACTCGGACTTGGTACCAACGCTGCCTTCGCTTCTTGCGTCGGACTCGCAGAAGGAGACGGTGATGGGGTAACCATCGCGGCCGGACTCGCAGATGCACTCGCAATCGGCACGGGGGCCGCCGTGGGCCTGGGACTAGGATTTGGACCAAAGACCAAACCTGCAACAGGGATCAAACTAGGAGAAGGGGTCGGCGAGCTCGACGACTGAGAAACGGGATGAGCGGCGCGTAGCTTTTCGATGTGGGTCCCATGATGATGGCGAGGCTTAAAGAAGAAGGCAGCTACGCCCCCCGCTACCATAAATACGACCATCGAGACCCAAAGGTAGGTTCGACTTTGATCACCCTCGCGCTTCTCAAACGCATAACCGCTATGGCCGCTTTCGCGATTAGGACGATCCATCGCCTTGCTATCGAGAAACGTCCCATACTGAGTCAGGATTTCTTTGGGCTCGATTCCTATAAAACGAGCATAAGAATTGACGAACCCACGAACAAACGGTTTCGCGGGAAGCTCAGCATAGATGTCTGCTTCCAATGCATGAAGGGTCCGCACGCCAATCTTCGTTGCCGAGGCCACCTGTTCGATGGTGATCCCACGACGTTCGCGCTCTTGTCTGAGAAACTCACCCAGACTCAAATTGGAGTTAGAATTGGAATCGCCAGGCATCTTTACGTTTTAGGGCAAAAACCTCAGGTGAGTGACGGCCTTCTCGGCCACTTCAGTGTTGGGAAACTGGGTTTGAATCTCCAGGTACTTCTTTCGAGCTTGGTCAAATTGCTTGTTCTGTTCGTATGCCATACCCAGAGCGAACTGCGCATCCGCAAATGCAGCACACGTTTTTTTTCCTGCGCTTTGGTAGTCCTTGATCGCCTCGGGCAGTCGCGAGTCGCGCATACGAAGGTGGCCACGATAGTAGTAAGCCACGCACGCGCCGTCAGCTGATGCATTGATCGCTCGAGTGAGATGATCCTCTGCTTTCTTGAACTTGCCGCGCCGATACTCGACAATTCCAAGACTTGTGAGGGCTTTAAATGCCTGGCGATAAATCGGATCATTTGCAGCCAGAGTCAGGTAAAGAATCGCCTCAGTCACCTGCCCTTGATCCATCAACAGCTTGCCTAAAGTATTATTGGCATCCGAATAATCGGGTTTGAGCTCAACAGCTTTTCTCGCGCAGAGAATCGCTGCAGGGAGATCTTTCTTCACAAAGAAAACGAGAGCCTTGCTGTGGTGCAACTCCGGAAGAGTCGCGTCTTCGTGCTCAGCTTGCATAAGATTCGCAAGCGCACCCGTTGGGTCACCCTCAACCAGCGCGCCATTCGCGATCTCGACCAATTTTCTCGCGCGCTCTGCAGAAGAGATTGGCTTTCTTTTTTCAGCATCGCTTGAAGTCGTGGACATAGAGGAGCAGGCGCCAACACTTACAGCCGCGGCGATTCCCAGCAAGATTAAACACTTTCGCATCAGTTCCCTCTTCTTATAAGGTAGAAGGGAAAACCCGCCGTGTCAATTCAACGCATGACTAACACGTCGAAGGTAAGCGAGACTTTCAACGTGGATCGTTTGCGGGAAAAGGTCCAGGGCGGCGGCTTTCTCTAGGCGCCAGCCGTTTTTTACAAATCTTCCCACGTCGCGAGCCCATGAATCAGGGTCACAGCCCACGGCCACCAACTCCTTGACGCCCATTTTTGCCAGCGCAGTCGAGATTTTGGCGAAATCCCCAGCTAAACCCTCTCTTGGAGGATCCAAGATGGCCGAGTTCGCCAAGAGTCCCATCGCAGATTTTTTGACAAGCCAAGGAGCAACGGCTTGACGCTCGAAGTGAATCTTCTGAGCGGAGATCCCGCGAGTATAAGCATCCACGCGATAGATTTCTGAATAGTGGGGCTCTAGCAAGCGAGAAAGATTGCCGGATCCTCCATAGAGATCCAACAAGACTCCAGAACCCGACGACTGCGTTGCCAGAGATTGCCGAACCCAATCCTTAAGCCGTTCGTTCTGTTCGTCGTGAACCTGCCTAAAACCCGCGGCCGCGTGACTCGAGTTCCAGGTCCGACGGATCGAGCCATCCTCGAGAACCTCGACTTCTACTTTATAGGGACGATCTCGCTCAAAGCCCTGAGCTTTGGTTTCCTCCCAGGCTACGTTGATCTCAGGGCGCGCGATGGCACATCGATCTACTGGAACGAGATTCTGGGTTCCGCTGGCAAAAAAACCCAGCTCCTCTTTGAAGCCTCTCAGCTGCACCCTGTTGCGATACTCCCAGATTCTGGTCGCGGGGATTTCTTCTAGCGGACAGGCTGGGATCACCTGCACCCGCTTGAGAGCATGAAGAACACCTTGGACTTTGGTCCGCCATTGCACTTCGTAGGGGAGATGCTGCCACTGACAACCACCGCAACGCCCAAATACTGGACATGAAGGCTGAACACGTTGAGGAGAAGGAGCTAGAACTTCGATCAAGTCGGCTTGTGCGTAGTTTTTCTCAGCGGTTACGATTCGTACTCGAACGCGGTCGCCAGGAGAGGTGTAGGGAACAAAAATCACACGTCCCTGATCATCGCGAGCAACCCCTGCGCCGCCACGAGCGAGGTCTTGAATATCAAGAATCAAACCATCTAAATCTTGCACATTGGCACCCTGACACAACTCGACGAAAAGATGAACCCATTCTATCTTGTTGTAATTACAACAGTTAAATAATTACTTCAAACATTGACGCATTAATTAACTTGTCAGAATCCGGAGACGCTTCATCCGCGCGCTTTGGTCGGCGCCCACCTGGATATGCCATGGTCAAAGACCAAGCTATCCCACTTCGATACCGAATTGATCACGCGCGCATCATCGAAGACATTATTCTACAGCCCCAGTTGATGATCCAAGCCCGGCTAGATTACGGCGCGCTGCTTGGTCAGCCCGCGGCCCCTTTGCGCGCACGGTTTGCCCCCCAAATTTTATGCATACTCTCAACGAGGGTAAGCTGGACCACCTGTTTGGATCATCCATTCTGAACGCAACACAGGGTGGCATCGCCATGGACCACGCAATAAAGATTGATGAATTGGAGATGAATCTTTCGGATCATTTTGGGTGGGAAACTTCCTTTGAAATCAAGCCCTGAGTCTGCTAGCCTCCCGTTCACTCACGCCATGGCCAAAAACATCCGCAATTTCTGTATTATCGCGCACATCGACCATGGGAAATCCACATTGGCAGACCGCCTTTTGGAACGCACCGGCACAGTCACCGCGCGCGAGATGGAAGCCCAGTATCTCGACAGCATGGACATCGAGCGCGAGCGCGGCATCACCATCAAAGCCCAAAGCGTCCGTCTCAAGTATCGATCGAAGGACGGAAGAGATTTTATCCTCAACCTGATCGACACTCCTGGACATGTCGACTTCACTTATGAAGTCTCTCGCTCGCTCGCTGCATGCGAGGGCGCGATCCTGGTTGTGGATGCATCTCAAGGTGTTGAGGCTCAAACCCTCGCCAACGTCTTCATGGCTCTCGATAACAATCTCGAGGTGTTTCCCGCCGTCAACAAAATCGATCTGCCAAGCGCGGACCCCGAACGCGTTCTCAAAGAAGTCGACGAGATGATCGGCTTAGTCGACACGAGTCGAGCAGTCATGTGCAGCGCCAAATCGGGCATCGGGATCGACGAGATCCTCGAAGCGGTCGTCAACTATTTCCCTCCCCCAAAAGACGCGGATAACGAACCCCTTCGCGCCATGATCTACGACAGCTGGTTTGACCCATATCAAGGCGTCGTCGCTCTCTGCCGCATCATGGAAGGCAAAGTCCGCAAAGGGACTAAGATCCGCCTTCACCATGTGAACAAAGAATTCGAAGTCCAACGCGTTGGCACCTTCATCCCTAAATTTACCGATGTGCCAGAACTCACCAGTGGCGAAACGGGGGCGATCGTCACGGGCATCAAAGACGTGCGCGACATGCGAGTCGGCGACACCATCATGGAAGCCGGCAACCTAGCCTCCGAACCGCTTCCGGGATTCAAAGAAGTCAAGCCTATGGTCTTCTGCGGCGTTTATCCTATAGACGCCGACCAGTACGCTGACCTCAAGGAAGCGCTCGAAAAGCTACGACTCAACGACGCTGCGATCAGCTGGGAACCCGAAACTTCGACTGCGTTAGGATTTGGATTTCGCTGCGGCTTTTTAGGCCTCCTTCACATGGACGTCGTGCAAGAACGCCTGGAACGCGAGTACAATCTCAATCTCATCACTACAGCTCCTTCCGTCATCTACAAGGTTACTCAAACCGACGGCCTTTTGCTCACGATCGACAACCCCGCTAAACTGCCTGATCAGACCCGTATCCTCAAGATCGAGGAACCCTTCATCAAAATGACCATCCACATGCCATCTGAGTATGTCGGTTCCGTCATGGCGCTTCTCAATGAGCGACGAGGCGTCCAGATGAAGCTCGATTACGTCACCTCAGAGCGAGTCATGCTTCTCTATGAGATGCCTCTCAATGAGATGGTCTTCGACTTCTTTGACCGCCTCAAAAGCACGACAAAGGGCTACGCTTCGATGGACTATGAGCTCGCCGACTACCGCGAAGCCGATCTCATCAAGCTTGATATCTTGGTCAATGGCGAGCCAGTCGATGCCCTCTCTTTGATCATTCACCGAGAGAAAGCCGCTTACCGCGGCCGAGAGCTCGTCAAGAAAATGAAGGAGCTCATCGACCGCCAGATGTTTGAGATCGCGATCCAAGCCGCTATCGGCTCCAAGATCATCGCGCGTGAAAGCATCTCGGCGCTTCGCAAAAACGTGACCGCCAAGTGCTATGGTGGCGACATCAGTCGTAAGCGCAAGCTCCTCGAAAAACAGAAAGAGGGCAAGAAGCGCATGAAACAAGTGGGGAACGTAGAAATTCCTCAAGAGGCCTTCTTGGCTGTGCTGAAGGTGGAATGAGGAGGGCGACGACTTGAAAGCATCGACTCGAAAAGCCCTGCGAGATTATGGAATCGCCGTCGTTGCTGCTGTCACTGTCGCCATTGTAATCCGTTCATTTCTAATTGAAGCCTACCGGATCCCCACTCCGGCGATGCGACCCACGCTTGAGCCGGGCGATACAATCTTTGTCAGCAAGACCCCATTGGGCTTTAACGGAAAACCTCGCCGCGGCGACGTAGTGGTTTTCAGCAATCCCAGCGATCCAGATCGCGAGTACATCAAGAGAGTGCTCGCTTTTCCGGGTGAAGCTGTAGCCGTTAAGCAAGGTCATTTCAGCGTCAACAATAAGCCCGTCGAGTTCCGAGCCTCTTCTCCAGACACACTCTGCGGCGACGAGATCCTCCCGCCCGGGCGTTTTGGCGAGGCTGTCCGCCCTGAGGATAAGCCGCGCACCTTTCCGATTTGTCTCGAAGCTCCATTGAACGAGGACTTCCCTTCCGAAAGAGTGCCAGACGACCATGTTTTCGTTTTGGGCGACTTGCGAAGCATGAGTCCGCTCGACGTTAAGAAACGCAAGAGCTGGGGGATCATCCCGATCTCGTCGATCATTGGCCGCGCAGAGTGGGTTTGGCTTTCAATTGAGCCACGCACGCCCCGGAGCCCTCTGAGTTTGCCAAAGTTCCGCTTCGAACGCATGTTCAGGAGGATCGAATGAACGAAACGAAAATCTCCCAATTGCTCACAGCACGCGAGCTATCCGAGTTACAGATCAGGCGATTGCTCGGCATTGCACGCCAGTTTAGCCCGCTCGTACAGCGTGGCGAAACCGTTCCCCTTCTCCAAGGTAAGACTGTCGTCAACCTCTTCTTCGAGAACTCCACTCGGACCCGCACTTCGTTCGAGCTCGCGACTCGCAAATTGGGTGGCGGCACACTCAGCATCGCAGCTGCGACCTCCAGCCTCGGCAAAGGCGAGACACTGATCGATACCGCAAGAAACATTGAGGCCATGGGCGCTCACTGCCTGGTGGTGAGGCACTCGTCGGCTGGCAGCCCTCAGTTTTTAGCGAGAAGCCAGCGCATGCCGGTGATCAATGCGGGCGATGGATTTCATGAGCACCCGACGCAGGGCTTGCTCGATGCCTTCACGATAGAAGAAAAGCTCGGCACGCTCAAAGGCAAGCGCGTCGTGATCCTCGGGGACATCGCCCACTCGCGCGTCGCTCGCTCCAATATTCATGTTCTCAAGGCATTGGGCGCTTCAGTAGCCGTCTGCGGCCCGCCGACCCTTATCCCTCCTCACCCAGAGACGTTTGGCGTTGAGCACTCGCTCCGCCCGGAGCCCCTACTGAAAGGCGCGGACGTGGTCATGTGCCTGCGCATCCAACTTGAACGACAAAATAAGATGCAAGTTCCGACTATCGGTGAATACACCCGCTTCTGGGGTCTCAGCAGGGAACGCGCTCAACTCTTGAAGCCAGGTGCGATTATCTTACACCCAGGTCCTATCAATCGAGGCGTTGAGCTCGATCCAGAAGTCGCTGATGGTCCTCGCTCTGTGATCCTCGATCAAGTTTTTAACGGCGTACTGGTGCGCATGGCCGTTCTCGCATCCATCTGCAACAACGAGGGCCTCGAAGCATGGCTCAACAAAAGTAGAGCTTAAAGGAGTAGCCGATGCCTTCATCCATTCTCATCACTGGCGGCCGAATCGTCGATCCCTCCCAAAACCTAGACGGACCTGGTGACTTGCTCATTGAAGACGGCAAAATCACCGCGATCGATGGTCCCGGAAAAATCCCCGCTTCGCGCGCTAGGCGGATCATCGACGCCCGCGGCCTCTATGTATTGCCCGGCCTGATCGATATCCACGTGCACCTTCGCGAGCCTGGACTCGAATACAAAGAGACGATCGAAACCGGCAGTCGCGCTGCAGTTGCGGGAGGCTTCACTTCTGTGGCGTGCATGGCAAACACCCATCCGGTCAACGACACACCGTACGTTACGGCCTTTATTCGCGAAAAAGCAAAAGCCACGGCTGCCTGCCGAGTGTTTCCGATCGGCGCAGTGACCAAAGGCCTCAAAGGCGAGGAGCTCGCCGAAATCGGAGGCATGGTCGCCGAGGGTGCGCGTGCGATCAGCGACGACGGCATGCCCGTCATGAACTCTTACCTCATGCGCAAGGCGATGGATTACGCCAAGGCCTTTGGTGTGCCCATCATCAGCCATGCCGAGGACCTAAACCTCGTGGGTCAAGGCGTGGTCAACGAAAGCGCATGGTCCAACCAACTGGGTTTGCGCGGAAACCCAGCGGCCGCCGAGGAAATCATGGTGGCCCGTGAAGTCGCGCTCTGCCGCCTGACTCGCGCGCCAGTCCATATCGCACACATCTCGACGATCGAGGGCCTTGAGCATGTCCGTCGTGCCAAGGAAGACGGGCTGCCTGTGACCGCCGAAGCCTCACCTCACCACCTCACCCTCAACGAAGGCCACGTGCAAGGTTACGATACTGCCTTTAAGATGGCGCCTCCTCTCAGGGGCGAGGACGATGTCGAAGCCCTCCGCACCGGTGTGGCCCAAGGCCTCATCGATGTGATCGCAACTGACCACGCTCCCCACGGAATGATCGACAAAGCTGTCGAATTCGACCAAGCCGCAAACGGCATCATTGGCCTACAAACTGCCCTGCCTTTGACCTTTCAACTCGTTGAAGACGGCAACATCCCGCTCAAGCGTTGGGTCGAGTCGCTCACCTCTGCGCCCGCACGACTTCTCAACCTACCTTACGGAACACTCCAACCCGGACGCGATGCCGATGTGACGATCTTGAGAGCGGGCCGTGAATGGCAACTGACAGAGGATCGGATACTATCGAAAAGCCGAAACTCACCCTTTTTGAACTGGGTTTTTAAATCAGAGGCAGTTTTCACGATCGTTGGCGGAAACATCGCTCACGAATCCAAGCCCGAAGACAGAATCTGAGCACATTAGATTAAGTGATGCCACGACATCATTTCTAATCATTTTCCAGAATCGGGATGCCGACGTAGTTCACATCTCACCGATGCAAACTTCTGAATCGGAAACAAACTCGCACTGGAGAAAAAGTCATGAAAGCCCTCAGCCTATTAGCGCTTGTTGGAACCCTCGCAACCGTCACCACCGCTTCCGCAGAAGTTCGTCACCCGGACGCAATGTACACGATCCTTACTTGTCGTGACGCTCGCCCCATCGCAGACGCAGGCTACGTCGTCTCGATCACCACTGGCGGCATCGCTGGCATCACCATTGCCCACCTTTCGGAGCAAACCTTCGCTGGTCCTCGTCAGCTCGCGGCGGTCGCTGTAGACCGTTCGCCTTCTCGCATTCGCCGCCCTAACCCAAACATCTACGCCTTTGTCGGCCAAGACTTCTCACTCACTTTGTCTCTCGATGACGTGAACAGCGCCTATGAAATGGCTGCTGTCTTGAACGCCAACGTCAAGGGCGAAGAGATCCGCGCAAAGATGCTTTGCATGAACATCTATCACTCTCTGTAATCAGTCGTATTTTTTGGGAGCCTAGCAACGCGACTCCAATGCTGGGCTCCTAAGACTCACTGCCCAGCGCCCACTGCCTCGAGTATCTTAAACTGCACCTGCCGGATCCAGATCTTGCCAACACCTTCTAAAGTCACTCCGTAACTCACCGCTCTTGTCTCGGGCGGAACATCCATCTCTACGGAAAAAGATTTCCAATCAAACGTCCCCGACAACCTCTTGCGCTCATCAGCGATACGCTCGAGATTCAGATTCTGCGCTCTGAAGTGCAAATTTGCGTAATCTTTTGCCCCCTCTGCCTTAATCAACGCTGTCAACTTAAGACGCTTGCCCGCGATCGCTCTGAGATCCGCGCAATGATTGAGCTCCGCATGAGTTCGAGGATTGTGCTTCATGGCCTGAATAAAAGCCGCTTGGTCCTCGCCAACGCTCATTTGCGGATCAATTCCGATACTGTAGTCTTGAGGCGAGCTGCCGATAGTGAACCATCCTGGGTCGGCACCCTTCGAACAAGATCTACGGTTTCCCACTACGATTTGATTGATAGGAACCCCTCCACTGCCGGGCAGCCCGGCATGGCCCGAAGAGGTTTCTGGAGTCTTAGTCGAGCGCTCAGTCACGCGCGGCGGAGGCTCAGACAAAACCGCAGGAGGCTCTTGCTGCAATACGGGCGACGCTACCGCCTCACCCCTAGTGTCTTCGGCGGCCGCTTCCGGATGAACCCCCCGCGCGGAGTCCTTCGCAGCCTGCGTACTTTTGTCAGACACTCTCAACCCCAGGTCAGCAATCAGGACCAAGATCATTTTACCTAGCAGCTCGTCGGCTCTTTCATAGCGAGCTCTCAAACCCTTGAGCTCGCGGTACTCCTCGAGCTCACGACTCGTCAGCGACTCAAGCTTTTGCTTGAGTTGCGCCACTTCAACCGTTCCTTCATGAATCACCTGCTGGGGAGTTGCGACAAACTGCCCCCTAAGCAGCACCCCTACGGCAAGACCCACCGCAAAAAAGATCAACCCTTTTTTCATGTTCCTCCACTATGCAGGACCCCAAAGTTTTGTGCTAGACTGCAAAGCCATGGCAACCGCAGGTCTGTTGATTTTAGAAGATGGGACGGAGTTTTCTGGCTTCCTCTTCGGGGCTCCCGTCTCAGCCGAGTCCATTCTCAACGGCAGCCAGCTTGCCGCCGGCAAGCGAGATAGCCAAGCCCGAGACCGTGGTTACGGCGAATGCGTGTTCAACACCTCAATGACCGGTTACCAAGAAATCCTAACCGACCCGTCATACTACGGCGAAATCATCTGCATGACCGCCTCCCATATCGGCAACACCGGTGTGAACGAAGAAGACCCTGAGAGCTCCAACCCCTGGTGCGCAGGTTTTGTTGTGCAAGAAGGCTGTGACTATCCATCGAATTGGCGCTCGAAGGGCAACCTCGACACCTATTTGCGCACTCATGGCATCCCAGGCCTTCACGGGGTCGATACGCGCGCGCTCACCCGTCACCTCCGTAATAAAGGCGTTGTCCGCGCCGTTATCTTGCCTGAAAGCGAGAAGGCTCAAGCAAAAGCATTGTTTGACAAGCTGCCTGTCTTCGAAGGTCGAGACCTCATCGGTGAAGTATCGACTCGCGAGGCTTATCATTGGAAACCTGCTCATTCTCATCTTGCCGAGGGGCAAAACCCGGTCGCTCACGTCGGCAAAGACATGCCGCCTGGTTCTCGCAAATTCAAGGTCGTCGCGATGGATTTTGGCGTGAAGTGGAACCTTCTTCGAAGCCTCGCTCATCTCGGCTGCGAAGTCGAAGTCGTGCCAGCAAAAACCTCAGCTCAATCAATTCTGGATCGCAAACCTGACGGCGTGTTTCTCTCTAACGGCCCAGGCGACCCTGCTGCCGCTCCTTATGCCGCGGAGACTGTGCGTGGACTCGTAGGACGCGTGCCGATCTTTGGCGTGTGCATGGGACATCAGATCTTGGCGCTAGCCCTAGGGGGCAAGACCTACAAGCTCAAGTTCGGACATCGCGGCGGCAACCAGCCGGTCATCGATAGAGACACAGGGCGCGTAGAGATCAGCTCGCACAATCACGGCTACGCGGTCGATGCGCATTCGCTTCCTAAGGGGATCGAGGTCACACACCATAACTTAAATGATCGATGCGTCGAGGGCCTCCGCATCACCGGCAAGAAGGCGTTCTCAGTGCAGTACCACCCGGAGTCCTGCCCAGGACCTCACGACTCGGCTCAGCTCTTTGAGCGGTTTGTTAAAGAGATGGGGCAGGGTTGAGGCAACTGACCCTTTTACCGATCGCGCCTGGCTTTGCCGCTTTCAATAAAATGACATAACGCAACACACGGAGAGCCCACTTTCAAAAACCCCTCACCAAGGTTACGCTCTCTCTCGCCATGTACCAAAAATACCTCGAACCCATTATCGAAGAATTCACCACAGGTGAATACTACCGCGAGGTTTATAGCGCGAAACAAGAGTACTTCGACAAAGCAGGCGTCGTTTACGAAGACGACTCCGAGTTTGAACAGCGCATGTGCATCTTCATGGACTGGTACCTCTTCGAACATGATCTACCGGGCGTCGATCTACCGCCCATCAAGTACTACTTCCGCCGCAACAAAGACCAGTTCACTAACGAAGAGCTCAACATCTATCGCGACTTTTGCTCGACGATTCACTCGCTCTTCAGGCTCAAGCGATTCACTTGGAATAAAAAAGGCTTAGTCGTCCAAGACCTGTTCTCAAACAAGACTTATACTGTAATAGACGCTGAGATTAATAAGGGCTTTGCACGCGGAGACATTTTCGAGGCGCGCATTATTCCTTTCAAAGACGGATTCGAGTTTTCGCGCGGCTTCTGTTTTCATCCCGTTGAGATGGAAGGCTTCATCTTAGGTGAGATCAAAAAAGTGAGATATCAAGACAAGAGCCGCCAAACAAAGCTCATCCTTCAGCTCGCCGCTATGAAGCTCAAGCACCTACGCTTTCAGCATATCGATATCCGGCACATCTATACTTTGGACTCAAAATTTTGACGTATGGTCTGATACCTTTCTGAATTTGATGAATTTCGCGACACTGTTTCATCCTTCAACAATACAACTTTGTTATTACAAGCGATTTCAGGTTTTTTGTTGCACGTTCACCCCGAGGTCTCCTACAAATAGATATGCGGTGCATGGTTGCTCCGCTTTAATTCATCTCAAAGGAGATTTCGTTATGAAGAAAACCATCGTTGCAATCCTCGCCGGTATGTCTGTGTCCGTTTTCGCTTTCGCTAACGACCCAGCTCCAGCTGCTGACCAGGCTGCTCCAGCTGCTGATCATGCTGCTGACCATGCTGCTGATCATGCTGCTGACCATGCCGATCACGGCAAGAAGGCTAAGAAGGGCAAGAAGAAGGCTGCTGCTGCCAAGAAGGAAGAGCACCACGAGTAATCTGTTTTACTCTGAGTCTCTTAGACTCAAAACCCTCAGGCTTACGCAACCTCTTCAAAAGAGACAGGCTGCGTCGACCTGGGGGTTTTTTTTTATATCTGCCTAGGCTAGTCTTACTCGGGTGAAAAGTCTCCCCGCGCTTCTGCGCGAACCGTATCTAGGCGCGTCCTTACAGTCATTTGCAGCTAGGAAGGCGAGACATGAGTCCCCGTAAAATCCTGGCGATCAAGCTTCGAGCCCTGGGCGATACAGTTCTCATGACTGCGCCTCTGGCTGAACTTCGGATGGCCTATAAAGAAGCTGAAATCCATGCCTTAGTCCACACTCCTTGGGCACCCATAATAGAATCCCACCCAAGTGTTGACCGGATCTGGACCTATGATCGCCATACCGACCGAGCCGCGCGCGCAAAGGCCCTGGCTCGCTTGGGATATAAACTCCGCAAAGAAAAGTACGATTGCGTTGTTTGCTTTCACGCTAGCCCCTCGAGCTCATTGTTGGCCTTTGCCACTGGCGCACGAATTCGCTCGATTCACTTTCACGGCCATAAAGATCGCAACCGCTACTCAACAGTGACTGTCCCAGGCAAAGGCGTTCTCAAGCCTGTCATCGAGCGAGACATGGACACCATTCGGGCATTAGGGATCCATGTCCCTGCCGGACGATTGCCTATCATCCCGATACAACCTGCAGAACGCGCGCTTGGCGCTTCAAGGCTCAGTCGACTCAACCTTCCTACACCCGTTTTGGGGATTGGGCTGGGCGCTAGCCGCCCTACCAAGGGATGGCCGATCGAACGTTTCGCCGCTCTTGCCATCGCTTGGTGCCAGAGACGACAAGGCGGCGCGATTGCCTTTGCTGGCCCACACGAACAAGCGACCATCCATCAATTCTTAAATGCGATCGACGATCTGCTTTCTTCAAGCATAGAGTCAGCCTCAGAGCGGGCGCAAATTCGCTCAAGGATCGCGGCCGAACACCAGCTAGGCCTCAAGCCCTTGGCAGCAGTATTGAGCGCGCTCTCTGTTTTTGTTGGTAATGACTCAGGGCCCCGGCACATCGCTGTTGCGGTTGGCACACCTACCGTCACGCTCTTTGGCCCAGAACACCCCTTTGAGTGGCACCCTTATCCGGTCGATCGCCACCCCTATCTGTACGTAGATGGATTGGCCTGCAGACGCGATGCGGATCCCGGCAAGCCAGCCTGGTGCGCGCTTCATGTGTGCGTGGCCGAGCAACACAAGTGCATGCGCTCGCTCGGCATCGATCAAACTCTTGACGAATGCATCAAGGTGGCCGCTGTATGAATCAACCCGTACCAGTCACGGCAACGATCATCACGCGCAACGAGCAAAAGCACATCGCGCGCTGCCTCGAATCCCTGGCTTGGGCAGATGAGATCCTTGTCATTGACGCCGAGAGCACGGACCTAACCGCTGCGATTTGTCAGAACCCTCAAGCGTCCTGGGCTAAACAAATCCGATTCGTCGTCAAACCCTGGAACGGCTTTAGAACGCAACGCATGTTCGCGCTGCAAGAAGCGCGTAACGATTGGCTCCTCGTCGTCGACGCCGACGAGCGCTGCACGCCCGAGCTTGCGGCCAAGATCCAAGGGTTTTTCGCGCAGGGAGGGCCGCCTCACCCCTATTATAAAGTACGGCGCGTAGAATATTTTTTAGGTAAACCCATTCACTACGGCATCTGGAATCCTAGCTACCAAGACCGTTTTTTTAATCGCGTGGGAGTCGAGTACGTCAACGAGATCCACGAGTACCCAAAGTTTCCTAAACCCCCACAAGACCTACATGAACCTCTCGAGCACGCACCGGACTTTTCGCCCGATCGGTTTCTCGACAAGATGAACAAGTACACTTCGATCGAAGCGAGAGATCGAGTCATGCTTGGCCAGCGAACCAACTGGTTCAAGCTGCTGGGAGCATTTCCAGCGATGTTCTATAAAAACTACTTCTACTACAGTGCTCGAAAAGACGGGATGCACGGCCTAGTGATCTCTCTGCTCGAAGGAGTGTCTCGCGTCGTCAGGCATATCAAGATGTGGCAGATTCAACGTGAGCTGGCCGAGCGATCACCCAGGAGCCCGCTACCATGAAGATCTCAGGCTTCACCCTGGTCCGACATGGCGTCGAGTATGACTATCCGTTCATCGAGTCCATCAGCTCGCTACTCCCGCTGGTAGACGAGCTGATCGTCAACATTGGCCGAGGGTCCGACCTCACTTTGGCTAGAGTTCAAGAACTTAAACAGACCATGGGCGGAGAGAAGATCCAAATCATCGAAAGCGACTGGCCCCTCGACGATCCCACCCGCAAGAAAGGCGGGCTGATACTTTCGGAGCAGACCAATCTAGCGCTCGACGCCTGTACCGGTGATTGGTGCGTATACCTTCAGGCAGACGAGGTGATCCACGAGGAGGACGTGCCTAAGCTGCGACAGGCCCTCGAGCGCAATCATGCGCGCCCAGAAATCGAGGGACTTCTCTTTGATTACGTCCATTTTTATGGCTCTTACGATGTCACTCAGCGATCCAGAAGCGCCTACCGACGTGAGGTCCGGGCGATCCGCCGCGCGAGTGGCGCTAGAAGCGTGGGAGATGCGCAAAGCTTCAGAAAGCCAGACGGGTCTAAACTGAGAGTATGTCGCCCATCGGTACGAGCCTTTCATTACGGATGGGTACGAAGCCCAGAAGCTATGCGCGAGAAGACTTTCTTCATGGATCAGCTCTACCATGGTGACCCCGACTCAGAAGCCAAAGCTCAGAGAGTTCCGCACACGGGCGATAATTATCGCTACAAGCGGATCTGGGGCCTCATGCCTTTCACGGGCTCACACCCCGCTGTAATGGCCCAACGGATTCGCTCTAAGGGTTGGCACTGGGACTTGAAGCACTCGCCTTTTGAGTGGCGGATTTCTGACGCGAAGAAGATCGCGCTCGACCTTCTTGAACGCATGACAGGACATCGATTTTTTGAGTACAGGAGCTATCGCCTGATTGATTAGCCCCAGCGCGTCTCCCAAAGTTTCGCTTTTTCTCGCAACTTACGAAATGCCTAGGCATCTCGACCTCGTCTGCGCGGCACTCGAGCGCCAAACCACTCGAGATTTCGAGGTTCTTTTCTGCGACGATGGCTCCGGCCCCGAAACCAGGCTAGTGATCGAGAGCTTCACGGCGCGATCGGGCCTGTCCGCAAAGCACCTCTGGCAGGAGCACAAGGGTTTTCGCAAATGCAGAATCCTCAACCAAGCTGCGCGCGCGGCGCAGGGCAAAGTCTTTGTGTTTCTCGATGGAGACTGCGTCCCTCACCGCGATTTTATCCGAGATCACTTGGATGCGCAGGAGCCCGGCAGATACTTGGCCGGTCGTCGAGTTGAGCTGGGCGAGCAACTGAGCGCAAACTTAAGCGCCGACGATGTGAGGCGTGGATTTTTTGATCGACCCAATGCGCGCCTACTTTGGAGCTCCTTGCGTGGAGAAACCGAGTTCTTCAACCGCAGCATCCGAGTGCCTTGGCCTTCGGTTCGTGCTCGCTTTGGGATGGACCGCGTGGCCGACCTCAAAGGCTGCAACTACTCGATCCCGCGCGAGGCTCTCGAAGCGCTCAATGGGTTCGACGAGGAGTACGAGGGCTACGGTCGCGAAGATACCGACATTGAGCTGAGACTTCAAAATCTTGGCTATCGAATCAAGTCGCTCAAGGGCCTAGCCTTGCAGTTTCACGTCTGGCACCCCAGACGTGAGTTCACGCCTGCGAACGATGCTCGTCTCGAGGAGGTCAAGAGAAGCGGGCGAATCACCTGCGAAAAAGGCCTGCGTCCACTCGAAGGGGCGACGCAATGAGCCTTTCCTCACTGCAAATCGCAGCTTTTTTGCGGTAGCAAGATCCTTACACTCCTCGAAGGGACTCAGAGTCGCTAACTTTTTCTGATCCGCTTCTCTGGGCGCGGTTGCCCGCGCTCAAGTCTTGCAGCAGCTCTCTCAACGCATCCAAGCAATCATTGGGCTCTACGCCCTCGAGCTCTTCAGCAAGTTGGCGAGCATAGCGCGCCAACTCATCCCTAGGCTGGATTGCGGCCGATGCCATAGTACTTGAATCCACGATCCCTCATTTGATCAGGCTGAAAGAGATTGCGTCCGTCAAAAATCAGAGGCGTGCGAAGCAGGCCCTTGATCTTTTCGAAGTCCGGGTGGCGGAACTCATTCCACTCGGTGACGATCAAAAGTGCGTCTGCGCCTTCGAGGGTATCGTAGACGCTGTCGCAGTATTGAACTTTCCCACTCGCTGACTTGATCTCATCAACCATTTTGCGAGCATTGTCAGTCGCCACCGGATCGAAAGCTCGGATCCTTGCGCCTTCTTCGGTGAGCTCTTTGATCACAGTGAGCGAAGGCGCCTCACGCATATCATCGGTATTGGGCTTGAAAGCCAAGCCCCAGAGCGCAAACGTCTTGTTCGCAAGACCTTGAGATCCGTAATGAGCGCGTACCTTGGCGGACAAGCGCCTTTTCTGGCGCGCATTGGCCTCTTCAGCGGCAGAAATGATCCCGAGTGGGATATCGTTGCGACGTCCGGTCGCCATCAAAGCCTGAACGTCTTTAGGGAAGCAAGACCCGCCGTAACCCACGCCAGCATACAAGAAGTGCTTGCCGATACGAACATCCGTAGTCATGCCTTTGCGCACTTGCTCGATATCGCCGTTCACCTTCTCGCAAAGAACGGAGAGCTCGTTCATGAAGCTGATTCGCGTGGCAAGAAACGCGTTGCATGCGTACTTGGTGATCTCAGCCGATACGGGATCCATCCTGATGATCGGATTACCTTGGCGCACAAACGGAGAATAGAGCTCAGCCATGCGTTCAAAGCATTTCTCGCTCTCAGTCCCGATCACTACGCGATCGGGCTTCAAGAAGTCATCGACCGCAGTGCCTTCCTTGAGGAACTCTGGATTGCTAACCACATCAAAAGCATGCTTCGTGTAGGGCGCCATCCAGTCGGCAACTATGCGATGCGAACCAATCGGTACCGTCGATTTATTCACAATCAAACGATAACCCGTCATCGCGCGCGCAACCTCTTCGGCTGCGGCTTTGAGATAAGTGAGATCAGGTTCGCCATTCGGAAGGGGAGGAGTGCCAACAGCCATGAAAATGATCTCAGCCTCGGCAACGGCCTCGGTTGTGGAGCTGGTGAACAAGAGCCGTCCCTCAGCATGGCCGCGCTTAACCAGAGTTTCGAGACCCGGCTCGAAGATCGGGATGATGCCCTTCTTCAGCGCATCGATTTTAGCGAGATC
>CAZGCK010000007.1:53476-61448 GCA_964524175.1 uncultured Bacteriovoracaceae bacterium
CGAGATCCTTGTCCACGCAGTAAACGGTGTTACCCGTATCAGCGAAACAAGCACCCGCGACCAAGCCTACGTACCCAGTCCCAATGACCGCGATCTTCATGCAGTTAGCTCCTATTAGATGAGATTTGTTCCCAAATTCTGAGGGTTTGTGCTAGCGTTTTTTTTCTTAACCACCATGCCAAACGACCGACCACCCGTTTCGGTAACGATCATCACTCTCAACGAGGAAGCCCACATCGCGCGCGCTATCGAAAGCGTGCGCTGGGCGAATGAAGTCATCGTTGTAGACTCGGGCAGTACCGATCGGACTGTAGAGCTAGCCAAAGCGTTAGGCGCCCGCGTTTTTCACAATCCTTGGCCTGGCTATGGGCAGCAAAAGAATTTCGCACAAAGCCAAGTTACCCACGACTGGGTTCTCAACCTAGATGCGGATGAAGCAGTGAGTCCCGAGTTAGCTCTCGAGATTCAAGCCTCTCTAGCCTCCATTTCTAATGCAGAATCAGCAACTAAGGGCTTTTATCTTCCTCGCAAAACCTACTACTTAGGCCGTTGGATTCGCCACGGCGGCTGGTATCCCAACCACTTGGTGCGCCTAGCGGACCGGCGCGTTGCTTCTTGGAGTGAACCCAATGTCCACGAAGCGCTTGAAGTCCGCGGTGAAGTCGCCGGCCTCAATACCCCACTGGATCACCACGCTTTTTCAAGTATTCATGATCAAATGCTCACCAATATCAACTTCTCCCGACTGGGCTCCAAAGAACTTCTGAGCAAAGGACACTCGCCCAGCCTTCTGAAGCTCCTGCTCAAGCCGGTGGGTAAGTTCATTGAGACCTATTTTCTAAAAAAGGGGTTCCTCGACGGTTTGCCAGGCTTTATTATCTCGGTAAACGCGGCGCATAGTATTTTTCTGAAATATGCTTACCTCTTTGAAGGCCAAATCCAAAAGCATGCAAATTTTGATCGTCGATAACACTATTGACCCGGACAGCTGGGGCGCCTCCGACCTCGGTCGCTTGGCTCGCAAATCCCCTGGCGTGACGATCCATGTGCGACGTGCCCCTCAAGAGGACCTGCCTCGCGACTTGGCACTGTTTGACCGGATTATTGTTTCGGGCTCCAAAACCTCGGTTCTTGAAGAAGCGCCTTGGATCGAGAAGCTCGACGATCTCATTCAGCGCTGCCTAGATCAGGGCAAGCCCCTGCTTGGCATTTGCTACGGACATCAAGCTCTGGTTCGCGTTCTCGGGGGCAAGCAGCTACTGAGAAGAACCGACACGGGCGAGTTTGGTTGGGCACGCATTAAACTGACCGCAAGTCCCGAGGCAAGCCCCCTCACGCGCGGCTTGCCTCGAGAGTTTCATTCCTTTGCTTGGCACTACGACGAAGTGGTTAGTCTTCCGCGAGGCATGCGCAATTTGGCGACATCAAGGGACTGCGCAATCCAAGCCTGTCAGCTCGAAGATCGTCCTGTATACGGTCTTCAATTTCATCCTGAGCGCGCGCCAGAAGACGGCCAGAGTTCTCTGGACCGCCTCAAAAAAGAAAAGCCTAAATTTCAGCTCCTACATCCGGCCGGGGGAGCCAGGCTTTTCGACCCGCGCATCGGCGAAACTTTGTTCAGTAATTTTTTGGGAATCGCAAACGCATGAGCACAGCCCGCATGAGTCACATCAAAACAGCTATCAAGGTCCTCTTCGTGGGAGGTCTGCTCTATTACCTCGCTCAGAAGCGAATGATCTCTTTTGAAGAGACGCGCAAAGCGCTCTTGGACTGGCAGGATTCTGTACCTGCAATCCTTTGCCTAATCATCGCCATGCTTTTAGGTGCAATACGTTGGCAGCTCTTGCTGCGCCCCCAAGGACTCAACCTCCCTGCGCTCAGAGTTTTGCAGCTCACATTGATCGGCAACTTCTTCAATATCGCATTGCCAGGCGCCGTGAGCGGAGACTTCGTCAAAGCATTTTATATTGGAAAGGAAGTTGAGGGCCAGCGGGGCCGTGCCTTCGGAAGCATCCTCTTCGACCGCGTCGCAGGGCTATCTGCGCTCGTGCTGGTTTCCGCATCCGCGCTTGTGCTGGGCATTTCTCAATTTCAGCACTCGAATCTGATCAAAGGCACGGGACTCCTCATCGTGGTTGCCGCAGTGTGCGTATTGGTGCTTTACGCCTATCTTTTTCTAGTGCGCGAACATCACGACCCGGTATTGCGCCTTCTTCGAAAACTAGAGGCGCGCATCCCGAAGGCGGGTTCAGCGACTCGCATTTACATCGGCCTTCGCCACTACCACAACCACCGCGCGACGGTTTTTCAAGTACTGCTCATTTCGATCATGATCCACATTTTAGTAGGCTTCTGCTGCTACCGATTCGCACTCGCGCTGGGAGAAGACCAGCTCTCACTCCTGAGCTTATATGTGATTATCCCGCTAGGACTGCTCGTGACGGCCGTACCTGTCGCTCCAGCCGGCGTTGGCACAGGTCACGCCGCATTTTTATTCTTATTTGGTCTCCTAGGCTCCAAACGCGGAGCCGATGTTTTTACTCTCTATGCAATGGTGAACGTCGCGCTCGGTTGCATCGGAGGACTAGTTTATCTCCGTTTCAAAGGACCCTCTGTCAGAGGCGCCGAACTCACAGCATCCTAGTGTTATAAAAAAGCAAGAATCCTCAGCACAGACTCGTGGCATCGCACTTGCTTTTAGCGCGCGATGCACACACTACGTCCATTCCAGGAAAGAGCGCTCTTAGCCCTAGAAAAACCAGGCAACCTTCTCTGTGTGGCTCCAACCGGTTCGGGCAAAAGCCTGATTTATGAGCGCGCGGCAGCCAAACCGGGACGCCGCACGCTATTGGTTTCGCCGCTAGTCGCTTTGGCAAGACAACAAACCCTGCGCCTCGAATCGAGCGGAATCGTAGCCTCACGCACCCCACCGCCGCACTCTAAAGAGTCCGCAGTCTGGGTCGTTAGTCCAGAAAAGCTTCTTCTCCCTCCAACCCGGCACTACCTCCAGTCCTGGCGACCCGACTTTTTGGTGGTGGACGAGTGCCACTGCCTTTGGGAGTGGGGCGATCGCTTTAGACCCGCTTTCAAACTCATCCCCGATCTCATTCGAGACTACGCAATACCCTCGAGCTTGTGGCTCACTGCCACGCTCCCTCACGAAGCTCGCCAAGAAATTCGCTCTCAGATCCCGGGGCCACTTGTTGAAATGGGCGACTTTGACCTTCCTTCGCAGCTTGAGCTGCACGTCGAACACATATCTTGGACCGAACGAGCCAATACTCTCCTCGGCTGGCTCATCCATCAAAAAGAACCGGGAATCGTTTTTGTCTCCACACGCTTGGCAACAGAAAGACTCGCGCGCTTGATCCGCGCAACAGGCCGCACGGTGCAGCCTTATCATGCAGGCTTAGGCCTCGAAGAGCGACGTGCAGCTGAGGCTTCTATCGCACGAGGCGAGCACCACGTTGTCGTAGCCACTTCTGCGTTTGGCATGGGGATGAACTACCCACATCTCAGCTGGGTAGTCCTTTGGCAGGCGGCGCCTAGCTTGTTAGGTTTCGCGCAAGCCATTGGCCGCGTAGGACGCAACGAGAACAAACGCGCCCGAGCCTTAGCGTTCTGGTCTCGCGACGACTTTAAACTTCTAGAATGGATGGCTAGCGGCTCGGAGCGCTGTCTACGACAGCTCACTCTGAGCTATGAGTTCTATTCGGAGTCGACTCGCTGCAGACGCGAAGCACTCAAGCGATACTTTGCACAATCAAACGCTTAGTGAGCGCTTGCCGGAGCTGCCGAGCCTGAACGAGGGGTACCTGCAGAGTCAGACTCTCGCACTCCCGCATCCGCCTTGCTCGAGTGATTGGCGCTCGAAGATTGCGCATCCGGTAAGCAGATCTGAGCATCAGGTACTTCTGCATCGCGCCTCTCGCTCGATGGAGTCTCGCAAGTTCCTGCATCTGATTCTACACAGGCACTAGCTAAGCTGGTAGCCGCTCCGGCCAAGCTGACTGCAGCCGGAGTCACGCCCCCCGATGCGAAAGGAGCTTTACATGTGGGAACGAACTTCTTGGTTACGGTCTGAAGAGCAGCCTCCTTCTTTCGACTTTCAACACAGGCATAGTGGCTTGCAAGCTTGTTGGACTCTAAAAGGAACTGATTAGCCGCGACTCCGATATCTTTTCTTATGATCTTATCAAAAATAAGAAAGTTTCCCTTTTGATCACCTTCTGAGGTCTTCAACATCGCGGCCAAAAGCTGCTTAGTCAGTTTGCGAGCCTTGATCAAGGCACGAGTCAAGGAAGGGGCGGCGGGTTTCTTCCTACCTTCTTCTTCAAAAGTCCTCATGTTCTTGGTATTTATATGAAGATACGCCTTTGTGATTTCTGGAAGCGAACTTGGTTTGTCATCTAGATCAGCATCGACCTTTTCAGCGCCTGCCCCTTTGATGATTTCAGAACTAACCTTAAAGACTTGGTCAGCATTTGTATTGGTAGGGTTAAGCAGCAGCTCTTCGTTCAACTCATTCTCGAGCAAGACCCCTAGCGCATGGTACTTGTCCGCAGTACTCAAAAGAGTCTTATGAAACATAGAGTCACTCATGACTCTGCAACCAGCTGCTTTACTCTCGGCTTGAACAGTCTGCGCCGAAAGCAGCAAAACCGCCACGAAACCCACCCCTGTGCCTCTGAGCTTCGCCCTTGTAAGAACCATAGTTCACACTCTCCTCCTTAAGTTTACCTTGCTTTAGAGTAGTGTGTCACGCACGTCTTAAGTGCCTAAATTGACTGAGTATAAATTAAACTTGTTTAATAACTAAGCCTTCACGCAGGCCTTGATCGCGTCAACAAACCGATCTACGTCCTCTTCGGTCGTATCAAAAGCCGTCATCCAGCGGACCTCGGATACCGCCTCATCCCAAACATAAAAATGAAACTCCCGCTGCAGCTCCGCGATTGCTGCGGGCTTAAGTCGAGCAAAAACCGCGTTCGCCTGCACAGGGCGAGAAATCTCCACACCGGAGACCCCTCGAACTCCTTCAGCCAAACGCTTAGCCATGTCGTTCGAGTGGCTTGCATTCTTCAGCCAAACATCACCTTCAAGCATCGCGATGAATTGAGCCGAGATAAATCGCATTTTCGAAGCCAGTTGCATCGCCTGCTTGCGAGCATACACAAAGCCATTGGCAAGCATCGGATCGAACACAACAATCGCCTCACCCGCTAGCATCCCGTTCTTGGTGCCGCCGCAGGAAAGCACATCCACCCCAAGATCCCTTGAAACCTGCCTGAGCGACAAACCCAAGCTTGCAGCAGCATTCGCAACTCGTGCCCCATCCATATGCAAAAGCAACCCGTGCTCCCGAGCAAGCGCACTCAAGGCGCGAACCTCATCAGGTGAATAGACCGTGCCGAACTCTGTAGTCTGACTAATGGAGATGGCCCTAGGCTGGACTTGGTGCTGTACACCGACTCCTTTTATCCGGGCGCGAATTGCCTGCGGAGTCAGCTTTCCATGCTCATGAGGCACGGTGATCAGCTTGCAGCCCACCCATCGTTCAGGCGCCCCGCACTCATCCTCGTTGATGTGCGCAGCCTGAGAGCAAAGGACGGCTTCATATGATTCGCAAATCGCGCCCAGCGAGAGGACATTCGCAGCTGTCCCGTTGAATACGAAGAAAGTCTGCGCATCCGCTCCAAAATGGCGCTTAAAAACCTCCAAGGCTTGCAAAGTGTACGGGTCGTCCCCGTAGGCAGGCACGTGCCCCGCATTTGCGCGAAGAATGGCTTCTATCATCGCTGGGTGAATACCCGAATTATTGTCGCTACCGAAATGCCGACGAGGAGAAGTCATAGACCCTTCTTCAGAAAATTTACCCATATAGAGTCAACTACGTTGCTTTCAGGCCGCGCGGAGCCATCAGCGCACGGGTCAAAACCACATGTCCTGCGACGGCCGCCCATACGCAGACAAAAGCAATCAGGGCATAGGGCATGTGAAACGCAAGTTGCAGCGGTCGATCCAGCTTCCAAGAGATCGGAAGTGGAGAGGTCATCACCGCTACCCTGATAACATTCAGCAGGAGGCCGATTCCAACGAAGTTAAAGAATTGAGCATACCTGCGTCCACGCGCGAAAGGTAAGAGCGCAACACATGCCAAGACTCCTGCGATGACATCAAAATTCTGTCCAGTCCAAGTCATCTCGCGAGGCACCGTACCCTGCTCAGCCCAAAGATGCAGCACAACCTCCAGAGGCAAGCGAAACCCCTGAAAAGCCACGAGCCCCCACAGTGGGAGCTGGGTCGATAGTGCCTTGCCCCAGCTGCTCAAGCCCATCCCAATTGCGCAGCCATTGATGATGAAAAACACGATTGGAATCCCTGGAAACGGATGCTCCTCGAGCACCCCGCTCAAGACAACTCCCGATAGGCACGCTATCCAAAGCGTTAGAAAAAGCGCGCCCTTTTTCAGCACATCCCTGCTGACCGAGCTCAATCCCGCAAGGACCATGCAAAGGACGCCGGCAACAACTGCCATAAACAAAACTAAAGAGAACGTGTTGGCCGGAATGAATTCAGAACCCATGAATTTCTCCTCGATAAAAATGCGATCAATCATACAAGCCGATCTTATGAGATGAGAATACTACAACCCACTCTTCTGGACCACTCTTGTAGTGCTGGGCGGCTCATTGTTCGAACAGATGCGATGTTCCTGCTGATTTTTAGAATCAGATGGAATCAAACTAGCGAACGTTTCTTTCTCGAACCCATGAACAAGCTCGCCTGAATGAAAAGGACGATGGACTCAAGCAGTTTCTCATTCCCGAAATGATCGCTCGAAAGCGCATGAGAGAGGTTCGTTCTGATAAGGCCGCCTTTAAAGTTGAAATACTGAATTTTTTAGCCGGAGTCAGATTGCCTTTCGTAAATCCCTGGGGCTTTGTAACGAACCTAACCTTCAAAATGGACTCGATGTTTTAAGTTGACGCAGCGCGTTTACGTCGGTATCTCCCCTCTTGAGGGGACTTTTCAGTGAGGTATTGCATGGGCAAACACGTCACAAAAGGCCATTTCAGGACGATTGCCAGAGCAACTTGGGTCATGGGATTTTATGCTGCTCTGGCGTTTGCAAGCTCGGCTACTCCGGCGGCTGGTGATTCAAAGGATGCTTGCTTTGGCATGGCATGCTGCCCTCCAGGTGACGCAATTGTTGGTATCGATCCTGATACATACGATGTGCAGTGTAGAGCGGTGACCCAGCCCAATTCAGAAGACTGCTTTATTGATCACTCAACTGTGCGCCAAAACATGCACGCGTGCCCAAGCGGTACGTATATGAGAGGCGTGTACTTTGCCACGAATGTCCTGACTTGTTGTTTTGATCGGAGTCGAGGCTTTACGAAGCTGGATCGCGAATTTGTGGCTAACTTTGATCATCCCATTCTGCCATCGCAGAACATGGTAGTCACTGGAGTGCATGAGGCAAATCAAAAACTGCTATTGAGTCCGATAGACGTTCATCCTCAAGTCGCTATGAAAGCGCACAGCAAACTTGATACACAAATTGGATTTCAAAATTATCAGAACTCCCATTCTTTTTCGGATTGGAAAAAAATTAATCGAAACTGGATTGCTCGAATCATGGAGCTCCCCTTCTCTACGACCGAGGCAATGACCTATCCACCTGCCCCTCGCGTAGAAGTATTGAGCACAGAGACCCTAAAGTCCGGGGTATTGCGATCTAAAATTAGATATTCAGCTCTCTTGGGAACACCCGATAATTATGCCTACTTGCTTTATCCACCGCAATTTGATGCGGCTCGAAAGTATCCAGCTTTTCTAATGCTTCATGGGCATGATGATTCGGCAAAAAACGGGTCGGCCGTTCATTCTTCAAGTAGTCATCGAGCCGCTGCCCTTTACATGGCTGAGCGAGGCTTTATATCGTTGGCTCCTGACACGCGCGGAT
>CAZGCK010000007.1:61458-65573 GCA_964524175.1 uncultured Bacteriovoracaceae bacterium
CATCAGATAGCAGCTCTCATGATGATTACTTCTATAAGCACCATACACGAACTGGAAATCTCGGTTCTTACGCAAAAGAGTTTTTGCGTGAGAATCTTCGACATGTTTCGCTTCTCAGCTCAGTCGCTGGAGTTGATGCCAACCAAATCTACGTGGCCGGTTTAAGCTTGGGGGGATTTCAAGCACTCTGGCTATCTGCTATGGATGCTCGAGTCGCGGGCACCATCGTCAGTGGAATTTTTTTGGGCCAACGCTGTCTAAACGACCCTGATTCTCATCACGAATGTCAGACGGTTCCCAGTCTCTCTGCGTCTTTGAATCCAGATTTAGTAAACCACAACCTCTTGCTGGATACCTGGGATTTGGCAGCACTCATTGCTCCTAGACCGCTCTTGATCCAATGGGGTGGCGAAGATCAATTTTATAACGACGAGCCCAATCGTAGCTGCCGCATTCAAGCGAGTCAGCGCTCACACGATATTTATGCAAAATTAGGTGCCAAGGATCGAATCGAAACTCATTTGATTCCCGGGCTTCCGCATGCCTTTGATAATGCAAATGCGTTTGAATTCTTGGCTAAGTATTCTCTATCAAGATCGTCCCATTGAGGGCGGGGTTATTTGGGTATTTAAATGGTCGGGACGGCGGGATTCGAACCCACGACCCCTTGCACCCCATGCAAGTGCGCTAGCCAGGCTGCGCTACGTCCCGACAGATCACAAGTAGCTGACAGAAGGGGGTGGCTTCAAGAAAATTGTCCTACCGTGCAGCAAAAGATTTAGAACAATTTATCACGCCGCACCGTGCGAGAACTTTACCCTATACATCCTAAGTTCATTTTCTGCTCATCGACAACTGCCTCGCCAATCGGGTCCATCGAGATGCCGATTCAACCCCTAACACGCGACGCGGTCCTCTAGGCAAAACCACTGGCATTTACTTAAACGGCGGCGAAACCGCGAGCAGCCACCGCACGCATGCGAACAGGCTGACGTTCTTCGTACCTGGACTCATCGATGATCTCAAAGTTATCTGGGTCCTTGAAGATCTCAGCCAAAAGCTGGCTGTGCAGGTCGTGACCCGCGCGGTGAAGTCTAAAGAAAGCTTTGATCGAGATACCAGCGAGCTTGAAGTCACCCAAAGCATCGAGAACTTTGTGGCGGACGAATTCGTCCGGAGAACGCAAGCCACCTGGGTTCAGAACCAAGGCGTCGTCCAACACTACTGCGTTTTCAAGGGATCCGCCGCGAGCGAGGCCCATGCGCTTGAGCATCTCGACTTCTTTGACGAAGCCAAAGGTGCGCGAGTGAGCGAGCTGAGAAAAATCGGTTTTGCCTTCGACGTAGTGAAACTCCTGAAAACCAATCGAGGGGTGATCCCAGTCGATAGAACCGTGGATTTCGAGGCGGGCAGATGGCTCTGCAACAGCCCATTTCTCAGCTAATTTAAGCTCGACCTTGCGGCGAAGAGCCAGGTAAGGGCGGGCCTGAGCCTGAGAGATGAGACCTACTTGAGCGATAGCTTCGCAGAAGGGGCCTGAGCTTCCATCCATAATGGGGACTTCAGGGCCACTGACTTCGATGACGGCATTGTCGACGCCCATACCCTGAAGGGCTGCCATCACGTGCTCGACAGTGCTGACGTGGACAGAGCCTCGTCCTAGGGTCGTAGCCATCTGAGTATTGATAATATTCTTATAGTGAGCGGCGATCTGAGGAGCACCCGGCATGTCCGTGCGGATAAATGCGATGCCAGCGTTGGGCCGAGCAGGCTTCATCGTCAAGCGCACCGGCTTGCCGGAGTGGATACCGATTCCGTTCAGCGTCACCGAATTTTTAAGCGTTCTCTGGAAGGTCATGAGCTCTCCTAGCTATGTTCCAACCGGATAATAGAGCAAGGTGTATGCCCGACTGGTCAAGAGTGAGAGACAGAAGAGCACTACCTTAATTTGTTCAGTAATTTAAACAAGTTACAAGATATTCAGAGCATACCTTGGCCGTCACGAAAGACACGCTTGAGATTATGAATCCCTACCTGTGTGATTTAGGTCACACCTCACCCCACAGCTCTGTGGAGTTTAGAGCACAGTAAGTTCAGTCATCTATATGATCACTGTCCGCTTTAGAGCAGCTTTCCCTGCTCCGAAGTGCCGGGAGAACTCCCCGGATGATGGGCCTTTTCAGACGCGCTTCCCTCCCAGGCTTTCCCCAAATGCCTATAAGCAGTTTGGGTGGCCATCCGTCCGCGAGGGGTCCGTTGCAGCAACCCTTCTTGAATCAAGAAGGGTTCATAAACATCCTCGAGAGTGTCGCGCTCCTCACCTAGGGCGGAGGAGAGGGTCTCAATCCCCACAGGACCCCCATCAAACTTTTCGATCACTGCGAGCAGAAACTTGCGATCCATCCAATCCAACCCACGTTCATCGACTTCAAAAAGGGCAAGCGCCGCGCGCGCGACTTCCCGATCGACCCAAGCAGCAGCTCCGGCCTCAGGCGTACGGCGAACTTCGGCAAAATCACGAACCCGCTTGAGAAGACGATTGGCGATGCGTGGCGTGCCTCGAGACCTGCGAGCGATCTCGCGAGCCCCTAACTCGTCGATGCCGATCCCCAGAAGTCCAGCTGACCGTCGAACGATCACCTCAAGCTCCTCGACAGGGTAGAAATCCAGGCGCATTTGCACGCCAAAGCGATCTCGGAGCGGGCTCGAAAGCAACCCTGTTCGAGTCGTTGCACCCACCAGAGTAAAGGGTGGCAAATCGATGCGAAGCGTCCGCGCCGCCGGCCCCTGCCCAATAATGAGATCGAGCTTAAAATCCTCCATCGCTCCGTAGAGCACTTCCTCGATGGTTTTCTGAAGCCGATGGACTTCGTCAATGAAAAGCACATCGCGAGGCTGCAGATTAGTGAGTATCGCAGCCAGGTCACCCTTCTTCTCGACGTTTGGGCCAGTGACAGTGTGGATCTGCGCCCCCATCTCATGAGCTATGATGTGAGCAAGCGTGGTCTTGCCGAGACCCGGCGGGCCCGCCAGAAGCACGTGATCCAAAGCATCCCCACGCTTGCGGGCAGCTTCCATAAATAGCGAGAGGTTCTCTTTCACTTTTCGCTGCCCAATGTACTCACCCAAGATCGAGGGTCGCAGGCTCTTATCGAGCCCCAGATCTCCGACCGATGGTTCAGTCCCTACAAGCCGGGAGGGCTGTTCAAAGTCTTCGATACCTGAGTTCATAGATGCCTCAACGCGAGACGGATCAAATCTTCAACCTTAGGAGAGGCGCCCGAAGACTCCTCGACTAAACGGTTCAACACCTGGGTCGCGTCGTTCTCGCGAAAGCCCAGACCCACAAGCGCAAGCGCCGCGTCCCGAACCAAGGCATTTGCTGCGCGTGCAGACCCCGCATCGTAAGCAGAAGCCCCAGCAGGCGCTGTCTTGCTCTGCAATGCCGCGTACAATCCCGCATCCGACTTCTTGCGGATCTTGTCCGCAAGCTCGAGCACTATTCTCTCGGCCGTCTTCTTGCCAATCCCAGGGATCTGGCTCAAAAATGTCTTATTACCCGATAATATCGCCTGTATCAGTTGACCTGCATCAGCTCCCGAAAGGATGTTGAGCGCGAGCTTAGGCCCGATCCCGTTCACCGAAAGCAGAGTCAAAAACAAGTCCTTCTCGGCGGCCGACCTGAAACCATAGAGATCGAGCGCGTCCTCACGCACGTGAGTGTGCACAAAAAGCTCCACCCGATCACCATGGATCAACCCGACATGCTCATCGCTTGCGGGGATCATCACGCTATAGCCGACAGAGCCTCCGTCGGGCAACCCCACCGCGACCAGCACGCGGCCATCTGAGTGATCTAAAACTTTGCCACTGAGGTAACCGATCATCGAGAGCCTCCGAGAACAAACTTGCGCGACGGTCGACAATGATCAATAGTTTTTATTATGAGAAAATTGACCATGATGGCGTGCAGCACGCTATTCTCGCTCCAAGCGGTGGCCAACACGCCGGTGAGCGAGATTGAAGCGGCGCCTGAGAGCATTCAGGCCACTTCTCCCTACCTGATTGAGTCACATTGCTCTATGACTTCGATGCCACATAGCGCCGAAGTCATG
>CAZGCK010000008.1:0-646 GCA_964524175.1 uncultured Bacteriovoracaceae bacterium
GCAAAAGCTCAGAGCCAGCTTCTTGCGGATTTTGCTGGGGCTGCCCTCTATCGAGAGGCTCAATAGAGCGCGGATCTCGGCAGGCCGAGCATCCCGATCCACAAACAGTTGGGCATACTGGTGGATGAGCGCTACAATAGCGGCCTCGCTCTTCGTCTCGTTAAGACCTTTTCTTTGGCCCACCTCTGCGCGCCAAAACAGCCCAGCCAAAGCGACATAGGTCATAAGCGTGGGGCCGTTGATCTCTTCAACTCTCCCCAGCTTTGGCAGGCGCGTGACGTTGGCCAAATAGTACGAGATGATCTCTGGATGTTTGTTGGTTTGGACCGAGGTGATCCTTTCCATGGATTTGAAATATTGACTGAAGTTCTTGATCCCGACAGTCTCCGTCGAGGGACCATCGGCAGGGACAGCATGGCTTTCGTTCGAATGCAGGCTGATCGTCACTAGGGTCAGAGCCGCGAGCGCCCACGTAGGAATCACTGGTTTTCTCATTGGGCTCCATCCCCCAAACAAGCGGGCAAAAGCGCGACTTCGGCAAAGACGTTTTTGAGATTGTGACCGCGGGACGCGAAATCTTGACCGATCGTGAGGATCGCGCTCTGGTCCTCTGCCATTGGATCCCGCTTGCAAAGCTCCTTGAATA
>CAZGCK010000008.1:702-3124 GCA_964524175.1 uncultured Bacteriovoracaceae bacterium
CAAGTCCTGAACGCTTTGGACTGGGACAGCATCTGTCCGAACTCTTGGATCCCTTCGCCTTGAATGGGAGCCGCTCCCCATCCGAAATACTCGTCTTGAATATGGTTTGCAGCGAGGAGATTGACCCAGCTCGCATCGAGAGTCTCGTTGCCCCCGGGAGATACGGTGGTATTCTGGGAGTATTTTTCATGAACCCCGGAAGTGTAGTCAAAGAGGTCTAATTCGGGGTCAAAATTTACATTGGCAAAGGCCCCAGCCATGGCATCCATAGGAGCATGGCAGTTCCGGCACTGCGTCCTGAAAACATCGGGGTTGTCCCCTGGTTTTCGATCTACGTCCTTCCTGACGAATTGGTCATCTAGAGCTGGTGTTTTCCAACTCTCGATCGGGATGCACAAAAACTCCTGAAACGCGAACTGCACCGCCCTGCGATTGGTGCCACCGCTGTAGTGAGCCTTGGCCCACGCGTGAGTCGTAAGTAAGCCCGCAGGCTGGAGTGCCTTTTCGTCGTCTTGAGGTAGCGTCTGAGGAACTCGGATCAAGTCTTTCTTGTAGCTGGCAGAAGCTCGATCAAAAATGATGTAATCGAAGTCCGCCGAATTCCGCACATACCCTCCACCCCTGATATATGAAAAATCTCCCGTCAGAAGCAGCCGGGCGTCGAGCTCATCACGGACCAATCCAATGACGAGCGCTTGAAAATCATCCAAAGGGACGTAGGGGCTTTCTTGCCTGTTGGACATCAGGCTCGCCCAATGCTTGACCGTGACCCCATAGAAGTCCTCGTCGTTCATTGCGATTTGCGGGGCTTTGAGCCCCTCTCCCTTGTCCAAGAGCTTGGCCATGAGCCCGACTCTCGGATGTCGGCTACTGACCGCAGTTCCCGTCAGGCGAGAGAATAATTTCTTAGCCCTGGCCTTAGAGTCAGGCCCTGCATGCGCATCGAGCGCGAGAGCGGTGAGAGCGCATACGAAGAGAAGGCCCAATTTCCCAAGAAAACATGCATTCCATGGCGCGCTGATCATTGAGAAGCCCCTTTCCCGAGAATCAAGTGAATGGCGGGCAAGTACAACGCGAACTAAGGAAAGACAAGTCATTTTGACACAATGCGATATTCAACAGGGAACACGTGGGTTCGCTTACGCTGGAGGCTCAATTTGGGCTGACGATGTATTTGCATTCTTACGTAAACACTATGGAAAACAGTAAAAGTATCCTCACAGGGCCTGGTGCTCTCCGCCGCATGTGCATGTATTGAGGCCTAACCAATGGGCGAAGTTCAATCTGGAACCGATTAAATGCTTCTACTCCCCAGGATTCTCAGAAAAGCCCTACGGCAGATCAAGGAGTACTTAAAGGGTAAGAAGGAGTCTTTATTGGAGGCCTGGCATGAGTACCAAGAATAAGAAGGACATCGTTTTTGGGGGCTTTGAGCTCGATCCCGATGAATTCTCGCCTCAGAACGTCAAGTGCGGATTACGACTCTCGTGGAGGATAGTCATAAGTTCGCGATCGATTGATCCGTTTTGAACAAATGAGGTGCCCAGTTCATATGCTCACTCTTTTGTCGCTTCGATTAGAGTTAATGGCAGCTCCAACTTAGCCTGTCCACCCACAGAGTGAGCGCGCAAATCAGATAACAACTTTGTTTCGAGTTGGCCTTGCACCGCTTCTGGGAGGATGCTGACAACATAAAAGTTTTTAAAATTCTCCCAAAGACTCTCGGGTGACCCAGAGATGAGCATCGAATAATCCGTTGCCCTCTCGACTTTTAGAGAATAGCTGGAAAAGAGGCCATGTAGAGTCTTAGAATCAGCAATTCTTTCGTCTCCTGTTCGAAAATGTGCTGCTTTGGACAACTCAGTTTGAATGAATTGCACCGTTTTCTCTCCCATGACTGAGAAAAGCCCACCCTTTGGGGTCTTTCTCCCGATGACGCAGAAAAAAGAACCTTTGTCTTTCAAAACTCTGGAAATTTCGGCAAGAACTGGGTCCAAAGGAAGCATGAGCATAAGCGCCATATGGCATAAAACTATATCGAACTCATTCCTGCTAAACGGTAACTTCTGAGCCTTCGCACAAACGAATTCGACGGAGCTCTCCCGATATCGCTCCGCTGCTCTCTGAATTTCTGACTCCACCATGTCGACACCAACATAGCGGTTCCAAGTTTCAACATACTTCCGAACATAGGGAAGCAAATACCCATCACCACAGGCCAAATCCAAAATAGAAGGCGCCTTATGCTTAAATGGGTCCAACTTGCTCGCCAACACTTCATAAGTATTTGGCCCCAAGTCAGTAGGGTGATCTGCAAAGCAAAACTCGGTCATTCCCGGCATGCTGTGGTGAGCATCATGAAGGTAATTAGTCCAGTCTTCATCGGTGGCTGGTTTCCCAGAGAATATTTTGTCGGAGAATT
>CAZGCK010000008.1:3209-6543 GCA_964524175.1 uncultured Bacteriovoracaceae bacterium
AGCGCGTGAATGTCGATTTCACCCAAAAAATTCTGAGTGACTTGGACGCTGAAGCCAAGCGATTGAATATCAAGACTCGACCGGCGGAGCCGGGTTCGTGCGAAGAAGCAGAAGGCTTCCTAGTCTGCAAAATTTGTGAGTTGGTTTGTGGGTTAGCAGAAGCTCTAAATTCTAAGCTACTGATTTTATTATAAACAATGATTGTGAATGGCCAACTGCAGAAAGCGGCGGCCTTCGAGATGATGGCGGATCATGCTCTAAAACGGCACAAGCCATTTTGTGGACCTCGAGGGTCAGAGTACTGTGCGTGCGACTAAGCAACGCAGTACTTAACACCCGAAGGACGCCCTGGAGAAGGACTCCTTTCTATCGGCTCTCGTGCTGAAGCGACGTTTCGGCCGCAAACAAAAAACCGCTGTACATGGGTCAAGACCCTAGCAGCGGTTTATTCTTTTCTATTGCTTTCTATAATGGCGGATTCTTCGACGGATCGAAAATTCCTGCAAATTTTAAGTGGTTCCAAAATCGTGTGCCTAATATGTGCCAAACTCAAGTGACGTCTCATGACGCCGCTTGTGAGTTCGACACACTTTCCAGAGCCGAGAAGAGGGGACTTCGTTGAAGATAGGGGAGTGCTCCACTTTGAATGCCAAAGTCAAAGATGCTTTTAAGCACCTGCTTTAGCTTCTTCCCATGCCCAAAACAGAGACCCTTCAGCTTCATGGCTTCGAACACTTCAGTAACCACATAGGGCGTGACTTCCACTGCAGGCCGTTTCCAATAGTCATGAAACCACTTCCGAATTCCACCCAGGTAATCCTCATGAGTCGTTCGAGATCGTTGCCTCGTAACCACTTTGAGTTTTTCAAAGTACAGGTACCATTCCTCAACGAGTTCTCCGAACGATTGGGTTAATTTGCGAAACCCCATGCAACCGACTATAGAACAGCACATGACGCACGACTGGAACTATTTCGACATAAGCTTTTACTACCCCACGGAGATAGAAAGGGTTTTTCGCGCGTGGGCTACCCCTACTGGGTTGAAGTCCTTTTTTATTGATCAGATTGAAGTCGCTTCGCCTGGTGGGGTCAGTAAGAAGGACGGAGAATTGATTGGCCCCGGAGATGGTTACTCTTGGAAGTGGCGTCATGGATACACGATATCGGGCAAATTCATTGAAATTATTGAAAATGAAAAAGTCGCCTTTACGTTCGGCTCAATGCAAGTGGCTGTCTCCTTCAGAACGGTTTCGGGAGCTACCCTTTTGCAATTGAGACAATCGGATATTCCAACTGAAGAAGAGGAAAGAGCCAAAAGTCACTTGAATTGCCGATTATGTTGGGTGTTCTTTCTGACTAATCTAAAATCAGTATTAAAAACTGGTACTGATCTCCGAGATGAAACTCCCAGTCGTGCTTCAAGTTTTGAGGTAGGCTTCAGGCCGCCCGAACTAAATAACCCGTTGGTTTTCGCGCGGTAGCCGACTGATTTCATAGAGACTCCTTCAAACGTTGATGAAAATTTGAAGGGGTTGGTGACACTCTTGTGGGTTCGATCCCCAGGCCCTTGATGTGCCTCAAATGTGCCCAAAGTGTATCGCACTCACGTGATGAACCGTGATTTTCAGTGATGTCGATCCCGACATCGCTCATTCGGTTTTAGAATCCTCGCGGTTTTATTTGTTTTATGTTTTCTGTGTTTAGGTTGATTTTAGGTTTTCAACCCGTTCAGGCCTGCTTGAAAATGGCGGAGAGGGAGTCCGCTCGGAGCTATTCCGGTAGAATCCATTGCCGTCCGATTATCGTCGAAAGTGCCTATTTTTCGGCCTCGTTTGTCAAAACTGCTGTCATTACAAATCCGACTCCATCCAACATAGTCCAGTTACTCTTTGTGGGTAGAATCGTGGGTACAAGTGCGGCGGACAAGACAGACTTCGAGGCTCAATACTTTAGCTGTGAATCGGATGAGCCAACCGGGTCGATACGCCGACGGGGGCGGGCTCTATCTTCAAGTCTCTGCCCAACTGGCCAAATCCTGGCTCTTTCGCTTCATGTTGAACGGCAAGGCTCGCGAGATGGGCTTGGGGCCGGTGGCCCTGGTTACCCTGGCCGAGGCCCGTGCGAAAGCCCTAGAGTGCCGCAAATCCCTGGTGGATGACGTTGATCCGATCGAGGCCCGAAAGGCCAAACGGGCACAGCAGCGTCTCGAAGCCGCCAAGAGCGTGACATTTGATTTTTGCGCTGATGCCTATATCGCCTCCCACCGAGCAGGCTGGAAGAACGCGAAGCACGCCGACCAGTAGAAAAACACGATCGCCACCTATGCGAGCCCCATCATCGGCAGCCTCCCCGTCCAGGCGGTCGATACCGCGCTGGTCATGCGTGTACTTGAGCCCATCTGGTGGGAGAAGACCGAGACGGCTAGACGCTTGCGGAACCGGATTGAACTCGTCCTGGGATGGGCGACGGCGCGTGAGTACCGCACCGGGGAGAACCCCGCGCGGTGGCGCGGCCATCTCGATAAGCTCTTACCCAAGCGGTCGGACGTTCGACCCGTCAAACACCAGCCCGCGCTGGCCCTTGGCGAGATCAGCGTCTTCATGGAGCGCCTCCGGTCCACCAGCGGCGTTTCGTCCCGCGCCTTGGAGTTCCTGATCCTGACGGCGACCCGAACGGTGGAAACGCGCGGTGCCCGTTGGGATGAGATCGACTTTGATCACGCGACCTGGACCATCCCCGCCATACGCATGAAGGCCAAGAAGGAGCACCGAGTTCCCTTGTCGCCGACTGCACTTCAGATTCTCAAGACCCAGCGTGAAGCAAGCTAAGGTGAGTACGTTTTCACGACCGGTAACGACGACCGACCCCTTTCTGATATGGCGATGCTCGCGGTGCTTCGTCGCATGGAGATCGGCGTCACATCCCACGGCTTTCGATCGACCTTCCGCGATTGGGCGGCGGAACGAACCAACTACCCGCGTGAGGTCGCTGAGATGGCGCTCGCGCACGCGGTCGAGGATAAGGTCGAGGCCGCCTATCGCAGGGGCGACCTATTTGAAAAGCGCAGGCGGCTCATGGCCGAGTGGGCGAAATTCTGCTCACAGCAACCTGCGGCCTTTCAGCCACGGCGAAGGGGGTTTGGGTCCAGTTTCACGATGCCATCGAGACTCAGCTCGGGGTCGATGGCGAGCTTGCACCCGTTCGGGGATTCGCCGCCAAGGTCGCGGAGCATGCACTCAGGCTGGCGGGTACACTGACGCTGTTCGAGAACCTCTCGGCATCCGAGATTTCCGCAGATGCGATGACGGGTGCGATTGACCTTGTTCAATTTT
>CAZGCK010000008.1:6553-22761 GCA_964524175.1 uncultured Bacteriovoracaceae bacterium
CTTCCATTCGTCCGTGACCCCGCCCGAACTCGTCCAGGCTGAGCGGCTTCTTGAGTGGGCGAAAAAACAATGCACGAAAGAACAACCCTACGTCTATCTGCCCGGTGTCTATCAGTACGGCCCCAACTCGATCCGAGACGCCAAGACTGCCCGGAAGCTGCTCGAAACTCTTGAGCGACATGGGTGGATTGTTCCAGTCCCAGAAGGGGCGATGATCGACGGCAAGATGCGACGTGAGGTTTGGAGACTTTGGAGGCAAGTCGATGTTCAAGCGATTTGACCCACGAGTGGCCCTATCCCGAGCTGCTAATTCTGCTAATCCCGCTAGTTCCGGGGAGTCCATTAGCGAGATTAGCGGAATTAGCAGAGCCCACTCCCAAGAGCCGTCCAAATACGCCGCATTGATGCTCGCTCAGAAGAGGTTGGCTCAGGCGTACCAACCTGGAACTCTCGGTCGTCTATCGTGCGATGCGCTTCACGAGCTTGACGATCTCGATCTCAGGCTAGAACAAGCGTACTTCTCGGGTGACGATGACTCATTTGAGCGGGCGCTCAAGGATTGGGAAGAGCAGCGATCACGATGCCTCTTTGCGCTCGACCGAGAGTTTCAACCCGAGAGCATCAAGGATCGCAGTGAGACTTCCTAGCTCGGGGTTTCCTTGTTTCGAGAGCATCGTGTAGAGGTTCTCGCGGTTCAGGTGGGCATCCCGCGCAAGCTGGGACATGCCGATGCTGCGGGCTTCGGCAATATCCTTGAGGGCCACGAGGAACAGCTCGGGCATGTCGGTTTCTTCGAGACAGGCTTTGAGATACTCGACCGCTTCCTCGGGGTCTTTGAGTTTCTCCAAACGATCTTCTTTGTAGGTTTTTCTTTGGGTCTTAGCCATGTCGCCTCCGATAATCCGCCCAATAGGCATGAGCGGTTTTAATGTCTTTGGACTGAGAGCTTTTGTCGCCGCCGTTGAGAAGGACGACGAGTTTGTTGCCCACCTGGCCGAAGTACACGCGGTAGCCGGGGCCAAAGTCGATTTTAAGCTCCATTACGCCCTCGCCGACTGGCTCGCAGTGGCCCATGTTTCCAAACTCAACTCGTCTGATCCGGGCATCAATCTTGTTTCGCGCAGTCCGATCTCTGAGAGAGTTGAACCACTCGCGGAACGGGGTTTTGCCGTCTTCCGTTTCGTAATATTCAACTTCCCTCTCATGAGCTTCCATAAAGGCTATTGTAGGTTAAAAACTACATCCGGTCAAGTTACCACTCTATTACGCCACAAAACGCGACGTTACTGGACATTCTTGGGACGATCGCTCTCCTGTTTAACAGGCGGTAACAGGCAAAGGCGGGAGGCTGTTTAACAGCGAGTAACAGCCAAATGGCCGACCGGCTGAACTTGCTAAATAGATGGAACAAGATGACCAGAACCGGGGCATATCTGCGCTCGAATGAGCTGGATGCCGCAGATGGAAAGTACATCGGCGCTTTTTACGGAAAAGCGCGACGCTATATCAGCGACTCAACTTTTAATGGTGTATCGAACATACGCGATACGGCTTTGACCTTTGAATGCAGAGAGTTCCTTGAAGAGTCACCCGTAAAGTTTTTTTCGGGCATTACTATTCCGGTCACCAGCGTGCTCCACGCACCATCAGGCCGAGTAACGGTCTTCGACGCAAATTCCGGCACCTACGACAACCCTCAATTCAATTTACCGATGGTTGTGGATGTTCATTTCGATTCGATCGGTATGATGTCTTACAAGAATGCAGGGTCTAGAGTTATTGGCCCTCCATACGTCACGAACAGGTATCTGTCTGACGTAATCGCCATGCTTCCTAGCAATGCAAAACTCTATCGGCGAAACGGGATTGATGGCCTTGAAATTCGATTCTCTCAGGTCGATCAAAGGGACCTAGGAGAAGGCAAAAAATTTCAGGCTACAACGTCTGCTTTGGTTACGTACAAGCCGTCTAGGGATTGAACGTAAAAATCCAGCTTGCTTGAGGGCACCAGCGTATATGTCGCTCGGTGCCCTCAGTCTTTTTGGGTAGGCAATCACGTTTAGATTTCCCCGCCGGTCATCAAACGACTTGTGGGTTGGGTTGTGGGTTAAAACTAGCATCAGTTTATAACCCTTTGATTTATTTATATATAATCGTTATTTATGGCGGAGAGGGAGGGATTCGAACCCTCGAAACCGTTTCCGGTTTACACGCTTTCGAGGCGTGCTGATTCAACCACTCTCACACCTCTCCGCATACGGTTGAAGGCATTACAGCTACACGGATTTAGGAACGGAAACAAGCGGATTGAAAAACCGACTTATATGGTCATAAATGTTACCCCCCATTAAGCCGTCAAAATCTAAGCGCCAAGCTCTTGTCCTCAATTCCCCGCTCCCTCGAACCGATCAGTTCTCTAGGGAGAAGTCGATCTACATGGCAAACAACAAAAAGAGTCGCGGCGGCGGTGGTAACTCGGGCAAAGCCGGATCCAAAAATGGATCTGGCCTAAAGGTCGTCGATAAAGGGGCGCAAACTCCTTCGGCACCTATCAGCAATCTCATCGACCTCGCTCAGATACGCGCGCAGCGAAACACCGAAAATCGACGTGGGATGGAGCGATTTCTCATTCAGCAACTCGTCGACGTGTACTGCGAACAAAAGAATGGCGACATCTTTCCGATTAGGCTTCACGAGGTGAGCGAAACAGGATGCTCGTTCTCCATCTCGGATGCCGTGCTTTCCATGCTTTCAGTCGAGAACGATCAATTGGCGGTCAGAATCTATTTTAGTAAAGACTCCTATTTACGGGTAGGACTGGATGTGCTCCGGATCGACGCAGAGATAGGCACCGGGGGCAGAACCGCAAAACGCGTTGCCTGCAAGCTCGACACGGGTTTTGCGTCATACGAAGCTTATAAGCAATTTGTTCGGTTCGTGGCCGCCTACTCACAGTTTGGCAAGCAGGACTCTCGCCAAATCAGCGCGGGTTAGCGACAACTTGCGATGCGAAGACCACGCGAATGACAATAGCGCGCGTAAGCTACATGAACAGCCGCCCACCCTTGAATCGCTAAGAGCTCGGAGTCAAATAGGCGACCTCGATCCAAGGCCAAGTCGTTCGCGCTCGCGCGTCCTCCCTGAAACCTCTTGAGATTATCTTGATACAAACGCCGAGAAGTCACTAGCGTGCGATCCCGAGTAAGAGCCGAATGAAGCGATGTCTGAAACGTCAAGCGCGCCGACTCCCAATCGACTTTCGCGTCACGGCGGACCTGCTCAAGTGAAGCATCGGCTGCGGAGCGCATATAAGACTCGGCCTTCGCAGACGAGTAGTTAAGTAGGCGATCAAAGAGAGGCAAAGTAGCGCCTACTGAACCTGTCCATTGGGTGGTGCCAAGCGATATGTAACCATAGCTGAAACTCGCGTCCAGCGAAGGGTACATCTGGCGCCAAGCTTGGCTCACGCGACGATCTTGAGCCTCAACTCGTGACTGGGCCGCGCGCCAATCGGGGCGACTCGAAAGAAGGCTGGTGGGATCGGTCACGAGAGCTTCACTTTGCGCAAGAGCAGAGCCAAAGCGATCTTTCCAAGGCCAATTTGCAACAATGTCTGAGTGACCCAGCAATCCTTCAAGGGTCGTCATGGCGTCAATTGCTCGAACTTGGCCGTCAGCTAGCCTAGAACCCGCATTGTCGAGATCGACTGAAACTTTATCGACTTCTTGAAGCGGAAGATAGCCACTTGCATAGCGTTGCCGTGCGATGTCCAGCAGGTCTTTTTGTATTTTTAAGATCTCCGTGAGCGTTGCGACTTCTTTCTGTCGTTGCGTGCGTGCGACCAAGGCGCGCACTCCAGACTCCTCAGCACGCAATACTGATTCGTCGAGCAAGAAGCGCTGTTGATCCTCAAAGTGGTTGGCTGCTTGAATTGCAGCGTAGTCAGCACCGAACTTGAAGATATTGAGCTGGGCAACTCCCTCGACTTGACGAAAGCTCAATGGAGTATTGTTGACAGCTACCGTCCTTGTCTCAATATGCTTCGCCTCGAGGGAAAGACTCGGAACAAAGCTGAGACGGACGGGAAGGTTTCTTGCGTGAGTTGCATTGAGGTTCGCGTCTTGAATGGCGACCGAGGTACTTCTCGAAACGATTTGATTCAAAGCTTGATCAAAATCAAGTGCTGCATAGACGGACGGAGTTAAGAGAGTAAATATCAGAATAGCGATCGCAAGGAACCTCATTGCAATTCCTTCGAAAATTCCGGTGGTTTTACACCGGGGGTGATAATTTTTGCGCGGGGAAGCGCTCCTTCAAAGGCAGCTTCAGCGGCTTCATCCGCAACGACAGCGCCAGAAAAAAAATTCACTGCCTCACGAGGACCTTCGGCATGAGCAAGGAGCAGACGATTTGAGCGCCGATGAGACCATTGCAGATACGCCACCTGCAAGGCGGGCACGATGAACAAGGTTAATCCCATCGACACCCACAATCCACCACTCACGGCGATCCCCAGAGGTTGGAGGATCCTTCCACCCTCGCCCATCCCGATTGCTATGGGAAGCATGCCCAGAATCGTGGTGAGCGAAGTAATGAGAATCGGCCTGAGACGCCGCCGACCCGCCTCGACGGCAGCACGCGCGGGATCCATTCCCCCATCGACGAGCCGCTTGAGAAAATCTACCAAGATGATGCTGTTGGCAACTGCGATGCCATTGAGAAGGATCACGCCCAGAACTGAATTGAGAGTGCTCTGAAACACAAAGAGCGATAGAATCACGCCGATGAAGCCCAACGGGACTGCGACAAGAACCAGAAGCGCGTTCATGAAGCTTCCAAACTGCACAACAAGAGTGAGAAAAATCAGCAAGATCGAGAGCGCGACAGCGGTACCGAGCTGCCGAAGCGCCTCATGCAAGTCTTTTTGCGCATCCTCGATCACGACCGAGGGGCGCACTTGCCCTTTGGGCCAACGCTTGGCATCGTCCTGTTTCCACTGATCGATGAGCGCAGTGGCTTTAGCCACCCCCTCGGCGACCTTTGCATTGCTATCACCTTGGTTTTTCCTACCCACCACGATGAAGAGCTCACGTTGATCCTCCCGATAAATCGTTGGAGGAAGCTCTTCTATCCCGACCTGACTAAGCGCCTTGAGCGGAATGATCTTGGAGCCCACGCCAATCGGCATCGATCCGAGATCCTCAGCAGCCTGAATCGTACCCTCTGGGTAATGAAGCATGACCTCCGTGTGATGGCCGTCGATCGTCATGGATCCAGCTTTTCGGCCAACCGTGGCCACACGAGCGAGATCCGCCAAATCCGATGGAGAAAACGACTCTCCCATCGTGGCTCTCAGGGCGGGCCACTGGTCCAGGTTAGGCCGCAGCACCACGCTCTCTAGACGATTCACTTCAGGCTCTGCCCAGACGCGCGGAAAAACTTGCGACTCGTCCAGCTTGGATTCGATTTGCCGAGTCACTTCGGCGCGATCGGCGAGCGTCCCGCCACGTACGACTACCTTGAGCTGCGGAGGATCAGGAATCGGAAGCTCGGCCGGGTTCCACGGAAAAACCTGATACTTAAGAAAGGGCGTATTTGTGAAATGGGACTCTAGGTTCTTCCAAAAGGTCATCATTTCCGACTTATTCTTGAGTCGAACCATGATTTGGGATCGATTGGGACCGCGGACCTGAGTGAAAGTGTATAAAACTTTTGTTCCAAATTTACTAAGGAGCTCCGCTTCGACCTCATCTGATTGCGAATCCATTTGCTTCAGCAGTGTATTGCCTTTGGTGTTCACGAACAGCATGATCCAATCGGTATCAGGCATACCGATAATCTCTTTGGGGAGACGGGGCAAAACGAGAGCGACCAAGAGGCCGAGCGTAGCGATCAGCCCCAGACAAAGGCCCCACTTCAGGCGCGCGCTCTCGACAAATCGGCCTAGAGCGGAAGCGTAAGTATTTTCGATCCATTTGATTTGCCGCTCAACGGGCGAGTGAGAGGGGGGCTCAAGAGGGTGCTTGGCATCCGGCGCACCCTTATGAGCCATCAAATGGAGACGCACGGTGGGTACCAAAATAAGCGCCACGAACGCGGAGAGACCATGAGAGAACACCACGGTCTTGGCTAGATCGCCCAATATCGCGTAACTTAGGTCGGAGGTGAACGCGAGCGGCAAGAACACGACGAGAGACGCGATCGTCGAAGCAATTACAGAGAATCGCACTTCGGACACGGCCTTAATGACGACGCGCAAACGATCCAGGGCCGAAAGCCGGGTTCCGGGCTTGAGCTCCTCGAAATGCCTAAAAATGTTCTCCATCACAACGACAGAGGCGTCGACGTTCATGCCAGCAGAGAGCGCGAGCCCCCCGAGCGATATTAAATTGAGATTCATTCCAGAAAACTTCATGAGAATGAAAGCCAAAATCATGCTGAGAGGAATCTCGATCGCAGCGGTAACGGTGTTGCGAAAGCTTCCAATAAAGAGAAAGAGAACGAGCACAGCGAGAAATGCGCCGATGCCGACCTCATGAAAGACATTGGCTATGGCCCCTCGTACGAACTCCGAAGGATCGACCAACACTCTGTATTGGATGTCTTTAGGAAGCTTGGGTTGGACGCTTTCAACAATCTTGAGAATGTCCTCAGACATGCGCTTGACGTTGCCCCCCGCGCGTGGACGCGCGAAGAGGATGATACTGGGAGCTCCACTAGTCTTAAAGGACTCTATATTGGTCGATTTGAGCGCGAAATCGATTGTGGCCACGTCGGCGAGATGAATAGTCCGACCCGATGGAGTCGGAACCAGTACTCGGCCCAAATCGTCGAGCTGTCTGACAAAACGGGGCATCTGGATGGTGAGCTGGCGGGTGCCGATAGTCACGGAACCCGCACCTCGAGCACCGAGCGATCTTTCGATCGCAGCGCCAATGTCTACAGGAAGCAATCGGAGCGCAGCCATTCGTTCAGGAATCAGCTCGACTCGCACTTCCTTCTGGGCTGGGTTCCAGAGCTCTGCCCCGCCAGCATCCTGCACTTTGGAGAGCTGGGCCGCGATCTGCGGTTCGAGAATGTCATGGATCTCGTCTAGACTTCGGCTCTCGCTATAGTAGCTGAGCGCGAAGAAGCCGCCGTTGTCATTGCGAGACCAGATGTTGATGCTGTCGCGAACGTCAGAAGGCAATCGAGCGCCAAAAGCATGTGTAACGGTTTCGACTTCCTTGAGCGCTTCGCGGGAAGGGCTACCCCACTTGAACTCAACGTTATATTCGGCGCCATCTTCATCGTAGCTGGCTCTGAGCTTTTCGACCTGGAGCTCGTCGGTTTGTATCGAGTGGAACTGATCCTCGAGGTACCGCCCGTAACTGTTGAGAAACTCTTCTGGCGTACTGTTGCCGTAAGGAACCTTGACCCAGATGACAGGCTTTGAGCTGTTGGGAAAAAGCGAGATAGGAAGTTTGTAGCCAGAGAAAAGTCCCGCGAACGCGAGCATTGCCAAGCAGAGATAGACTCGCAGAGGAGAGGCGTACAGACCACTCATGGATTAGTAGACTCCGCCTGTTGAATCGTGACGGCCTCACCGTCGGCAATGTATCGGCTGGATCTCATCACAAGAGTCGAACCGGCCTCGAGACCCTGGAGAATTTCGACGTTGCCTCGATCTTTTCGACCGAGCTTGATGGCGACTTGCTTAGCTTTGCCTTCTTGGATGACACGAACGAAGGTGTCGGATGCTCTGTAGACGACGGCGTGGTCAGGGATGGAAATGCCTGGGTGCTCGTTGGCTTTGAAGATCACCTGACCGAGAAGGCCAGGCTGAAGGGCTGTGGCCTTGACGTCAAACTCAAGCTCGCAAGTGGCGGTACCCGTTGCGGGATCAACGAAAGGACTGATACCGCGCACTTTGACCGGGATATGACGAGCATCATTCGATCGCTTGAACTCGCCGGTCATTCCTTTCTTTAGCGCTGCTAGATCTTGCGCGGGCACTTCGACGGTTAGGCGCACTTGTGCAGGATCGGTGACAATGGCAAGGCGCTGACCTTTGGTAACCTGACTACCTTCGGTGACATCGACGAGACTAACGACTCCGGCGGCAGGGGCAGTGACAGCGAGAGGCGCATATTGATATACAGGATCTGTGTGAGCGATAGTCATGAGGCGCTCGCGGCGCATGACGTGTTGTCCTAGCGGCGAATGGATGCGCTTAACGATTCCCTCGGACTCAGCAAGAATCACTGTGCTGACTTTAGAAACCACGCGCGCCGGGTAAGTGAGCATCTCGAAAAGCGCAGTCTTCCTGACCTTGTCAACAAAGACGACTGGTAGGCTGGGCGCCTCAGCTTGAGGCGGCGTGGGAGCTGCGTGTGCCGCGTTCGTTGATATCGTTAACGCAACTAAAAATAGAATCCCAGATCGTGGAGAAAAACCCATGAATACCCCTCGTATGACTCTGCGTGCCTTATTGCAGAGTAGGGCGAAGGTCAAAGGGAACCTCAAAAGAACCTCGCAATGCCAAACTTTTAACGCATCAAGCCATAAAGACCCCAGTGCGGGACCCTAGGCTGCGTCTTCGTCGTCTTCCTTGGAGGCGGGAAGCTCAGTGAGATGGGTGTTCTCCGGAACTTCGGCGAGCAAGTCGATCTCCACGTCGATAGGTACGGAAGGCGGTTCAGGATGAGCATAAGGCGACTCTCCTTGCGTTGCAGCGGGAGGCGCCAACCCCGCGCCCTCGGTAGCCTCGTCCCTATCCGGCTCTATTGGTGATGAACCCACCAGTGGCAGAGCCAGCGAGGCTGACTTGCGATCCAAAGCTAATTCCTGATTCAGAGCCAAATCAAACGATCCAGACTGCTCGGATTCGTGCTCCGCTAACGCAATCGGAAGCTCTGCAAGCGCCGCCCTCTTATCGCTAGCGTATTCTTCAGCGAGAGAAGCGCCAGGCAAACTTCGAGCATCTTCTTGGTCTTCGTATTCGAACGTTACTCGCTTCTCGGGCGGATAATCGCTGAATGGCGTTTCGATAATCACTTCGATGCCATGCTCTTCGATGTAGCCCTTGACCTTGTAGATAGCCAGTGGCTGCGCCTTTCCCTTGACTCTCACCTCGTGAACCTTCTCTACGATGAACTTGTCCTGCACCTGATCTAACAGGGTTTGGCTGATCAGGAGATCCGTACCAAACTCTTTAGTGAGCGACTCCACGCGAGATGCCGTATTGACGGTATCGCCGATCACCGTGAACTCCATGCGTGCTTCTGAACCGATATTGCCCGAGACCAATTGACCGTAGTTGAGTCCCATCCCCATCTTCAGCAAAGGCAAGCCCTCTGTAATGAACTCAGCATTGAGCTCCTCAAGGGCCATGCGCATCTCAAGGCAAGCGCGCACAGCTCTCACGCAGTCGCCTTTACGACTGACAGGAACACCCCAGACAGCCATGATTGAGTCGCCGACGTATTTATCGACCGTACCACCGTTCTTCAGAATGACGTCGACCATCCGGCTCATATAGCGATTGAGGATCTTGACGAGCTCCTGAGGATCAAGGCCCTCGCTAATCTGAGTAAAGCCGCGGATGTCCGAAAAAAACACTGTAGCGAACTTGCGCTCGCCACCCAGCTTGAGATCTCCGGCGAGGATTCTTTCGGCCATTTCCTTGCTATGAAATTTAGCAAAGGTGTTCCTGGCCTTATTTCGGACTCGTTCCCGGTCAGCTAATGCGACGACCATCTGGTTAAACGAAAATGAAAGCGACTGAATCTCATCGCCTTCTCCTCTTTCAGACTTTGATCTCACGCGAACACTAAAATCTCCCGTAGCCACCTTCGCTGCCGCCGCATTCAGCGCGTGGACCGGGCCCGTCATCCCTTGAACCAGAATAAACATCAGAAAGAGCGCTATAAAGAGAACCGCCCCACCAAAAACAACCGCACCTCCGACAAGTGCATCGAGCGCTTGAGCGGCGACCGAGGCCGGCGCCTGCGTGATCACCGTCAAACCGCCAAAACCAACGCGTTGATAGGCAGCAAGAAGCTTCTCGCCAGCGGCATCCACAAAGTCAAACCTACCGTTGTTCGCGACACTTCCCTCACCAATTGCAGCAAGAATCGATTGTGTTCGCTTCAAATCCTGACCCAATGCAATCACCGATGGCTCAGTCGATGCGATCACCATCCCTCTACGATCCACCAAATAACTCATGTAGGGACTTGCTTCGCCAAACAAAGCCGTCAGCTTTTCACGAAAAACTTCTAAGACCAGAATCTCACCCCGAACGCCCTCGCCTTGTTTGACGAATGGGACCCCAATCCTCAGGATCGCAGTCCCGTCACTCAGTTTCCCGACGATGATTTTGATCTCTCCCTTCAAAACAGAATCAAATCCGATGGGGTGCTCACGGTCGAGTCGATCAAAATCTGCTGCTACAATTTTTTTCCCGATTCCAAGCCTGGTGGCGCGCCAGGAGGCTACCCAGGCAGAAGGTGCGCCTGCAGACGCTGGAGCACTCATCTGATATTGACTCAGTCCTATCATCTGCATATCCGCCGACAGATTTCTTTCTACAAACTTAAGCTTGTCCTCGTCTCGTTTGAAGTCTTCGAGCGAAGCCAAAGCGAGCAACAAGCCACGATCCACGGTGCGCCTCAACTCCGTCCGAACCCGGCCAGCGAGCATCGCAGAAACCTCGAGCGTCTCCCTGCGCACAGCGGTCGTCATATCCGACGAAAAGATATCAGCGGCTAGAAAGAAAATACCAAAGGTTGTCGCGATGAAAAGCACCACGACAAAGATGTTGAGTTTCTTGGCTATCGTCAGCCGCATACCTTTTCTTATCGGCAGCTTCCTTATAGCCGTGAAATTTTTATGAAAATTCTCGATCCGCTAGAGTTATCACTTCAATAGTTATTTCAGACCTTTGAGGTGACCTCGGCGAAACTGATAGATCAACGAACTGCGAAGTCGGATGCGCGCTTCTGAAGCGTCAACAGTCCAACACCTTACCCAGTTGCAGAAGCTTTAAAATACGCCATGATTTCCTTCTCACGCTTCACTCGGCGCGACTTAGGAACATCGGAAAAAGAGGGAGACAGATCCATCTTGATCGTCACCTCAGTCATTCGCCCCTGTTCGACGCGAGCGAAGTAAGAAGCAACGCTTCGAAAGATCATATAGAGACCGACACCGCCGCCTAGACCACTGGTACGATTGACCTCAACCATGTTTTTAGAAAAGAAGTTCACCACGCGCTGCCAGAGAACAGCGGGCTCGAGAGTGCCGTAGGGATCGACAACCATGAGATTGAAAGCCTCGCCCGTATAAGACCACTTCACCTGCACATGCTCGCCCTCAGGCAGCTCGGTGTCTTTTCGCTTCTCCACTCGCAAAGGCTGCTTGCTCTCTCCCGCGCGAGCTGCTCGATCCCTGCCGGCCGGAGCGTCGTAAAGCGCGTTCATCAAAAGTTCGTCAATAACTGTTGAAATTCTGGCTCTTTTCGTGAGTTGAACCCCACCCCGCTCGAGCGATCCGAGAATCGCTTCGATTAGAGATGTCTTTAGCCTGGAGCTCGTCACCGAGCCCCCACCTTGCATCCTGTCTGACGTCGAAAACAAAACATCGCCCAACGTGCCTCCCGACAGGAGAGAGACAATCGCACTAGAGAGAACCTTAGAGCCCCACTCCATGTTGTGAGAGAGCAAATCGTAAGTGCGATCAGGAACGGGATACAGATCCTTAGGCATGCTCGGAGCCTCTGCCACCGTGAGAATACGCCCACCTTCTAGCGAAGCATGGCGTACGGCTTGCCAAAGCTCAGAACGAACCGCATGACGCTTGTCGAGTATCAATACCCTCTCGACCGAGGAGGGATTACCGCTCAAAAAGCGGACTTGCGCCAGGTCGCCCCCGGAGTGCGCACGCATTACGCTTACCTTGGGAAAACGCTCTTTGATGGTGCGTTCCATCATCTCGTGAAACTTAACGTCGCTGCTCATCACCAGAAAGTGGCGAATCGACGGCTGCCCTTCTTCCTTAAGCCCGGCCGTCATTCGCTAGGTTTCTGAGTAGAACTGGCGGTCCCTATTTCCAGACGATCTTGGCGATCTGCAAAGTCGTACTTGCGAAGAGTCTCGATCGCAGCTCGAAATCCGCTTTTCACGATTTCGGTCATTTTGTTGGGAGAAAGGCTAAAGTGTTCTCCAAAAAACGCCTGCGCATCCGTCGGGCTCGGATGAATGTAGATCGTATCGACTTCCATCCGATGATGAAGCTCGGTCTCGAGGATTTCGCAGATACGACGGCGGTGCTCTTCGGAGACGCCGTTCTCGCGACAATAACGGGCGACCTCCGTGATCGCATTGCGGTTGAACTCTCGATTGTAGACATGGTTGTTGATCTTCTGCTCGATCAGCAAATAGATCGACTGGATCACGATGGCTGGCAAGCCGTGGTCTGTAAGAGACCCCACTTCGCGCAGAAAATGATAGGGTTTATGCGTATAACTCGCAAAAACCAGGTCGCACCCGGCATCAATAGCAATATGGGTCGAGAGCGTGTCGCGAATTTCGCCGTCGATATAATAAACGAGATTTCCGTTCTGATTGCGGATCGAGTGCGGCGAGAATATCACTGGGAGCGCGGCGCTTGCTGCGCAAGCATCCGAAATGCCAACATCGTTGTCGTACTGACAGGTAAGATCCCAAGGCGGCGGCTGATACGCATACTTGCCAAACACCACTTTTCGCGAGTGATTGAGCTGAGTCGCCACGATGAAGAGGTCCGCCATGTAATCTTGAAAACGATTTGAAGGGAGGACCTCTTCGCGCAAGTACTGCTCGATACCCGCGGTCGAAAAGATGCCAGTCGCTTTCAGCCACTTGAGTTGGAGGAGCGCTTGCCAGTTACCCTCCAGCAGATTCGAGATCGTGCGTTTCAAGTAAGAGAACTGGTTAAGCTGCTCTTTGGCGAGACCCGGCCGCAGCTTAAACATCTTTTGGTAAGTCAACCGAGGCAGAATCTTGGGCGTCATGTCAGCCGGATCGATCGGTTCCTTGGGGGTTCTCGAAAGAAATGAATTAAAAATATTATCGAGCGAATAACCGGCCGCCAAATAGGTGGCGATGATCGAACCGGCACTCGACCCGACGTAAGTCGAGATATCCATAGGCCCAGGAGCCCGTGGCGCACCAGAAACAGGCTGAACACCGCCGTAAAACTTAAACCCTTGCTCCTGAAGCGCCAAAGCTACGCCCAAGTGAAAGGCTCCGGCTTTAGTAGCGCCCCCACTGCAGACGAAAGCAATCTTCCGCTTCGGGCCGATTTGGATGCGATCGCCCGGGGCTTTGCGCCTGGGACTCGTCATATGTAACGAGAGTACTTGAATTTAAAGCTCCTGCAAATACAATTGAATGAGCACTATGGCGACAGCACACTCTATTAGTAACGCGGACGATCACCAAACCCAGAGCGACTGGCTCCCACTCATGGACTACGCGATGAAGAATGGCGTCAGCCTTTCTACGCTTCGGCGTCACATCAAGGCGAACAAAATCCCGCATCGAGTGGTGAATGGGCGCTACCTGCTGCCGGCAGGACAGGCGGCGCCGCAAGAGTGGGCTTCAAGCACCGAGCCTCTAACAGAGACCGCCTCGCTGCGAGCTCAACTCAAGAAGGCACAAGAAGAGATTACTGAGCTCAAGATGCTTGTGGCCATCTATGAGGAGCAGGAGTCGCGGCTCGATCCGCCGCCGAGTATGAATGGATAACCTCCGTCCGATCGCAGCCATCTTCTTCGCCGCTCTCGCGCTTGCTACGCTGACCCATGTCCCTCTGGCCAAAGCCAATTCCGAACTCGATCATCGATTCGCTCTGTCTACCATCGGGGCGCTCAAGTCGTGGGATAATGTCGACGGCCTATTTGGCGAATATGTTCTAGCGGCTTACAAAGAATATTTTTCTAAACAAAGCCGTTTTAGGCTCCAAGATTTCACAAAAGCCGATGCGATCTTGGCTTCCTCAAAGCTCCCATACAACAAGGCCATCGAGGACCCGGAGATTCTGGGACAACTCTCGCGCTCTCTGAGAACAGAGAGCATTTTGCGAACTCGAATCCTAAAAGAGGGGGCAGACTATCGATTCACCATCGACTGGCTGCACTCGCCTCAGATGGAGATCATGTCGACTGAGACGTTTACACTCACTGAGCCTGGCGCTCGCCATACACGCGCTGGCGAGTCAGCGCAAGGCAACGGTGATTTTCCAGGACTCGGAGATATTCGCGGATCCCTCAAGGTTGCGCTCGACCGAATGTTTGGGAAAGTACCGTGGCTTGCCAATGTCACGGGTCGAGACAATAACTCGGCTACTGTCAATATCGGCGCACTCGCCAAGCTCAAACCAGGTGACACTCTTGTAATCGGCACGATCGACGACATGAAGAAGCACCCACTTTTGAGATCTATCGTGGACTGGAGAATCACGCCCACCGGACGGCTGATCGTCGAGCAAGCGGACGAAGGCATCGCGTTTTGCAAGGTCTTGAACGAGGAAGAGGGCAAGCAGATCGCGCGCTTGCAAAAAGTCATTCAGATCATCCCCAAGACAGAGCTCGCCTCGCAGGCTGAAGTGATTCGAGAGAGCGAAATTGACCCTACCTTGGATGAAACACCTAGACTCGGGTTTCTCATGGGATCGCTTCTCGCGGGCAACATGAGCCGCCAATACAGCACGATGAGCGGCACCACCGGCAAAAGCGGGGGCGGAATGCTCATCGGCGCAAGCGGCCTGGGAGAAGTATGGTTCAACAAGGAGTTCTTCGCCAATCTGGGATTGAGCTACTCGAGCTTCGCTTACTCGCAGAGCGACATCGCAACCGGGGTGGCTGATACCGCAGTCATAGGTGGCACAAGTATTTTTGGCTTCAAGCTGGGCTTAGGCTACTCGTTTCTCCTCACAGGCGACTTCTTTGGGCCCAAAGCCTGGATCAAAGCCGGCTACAATTCAAACTCCTATACGTTCCCGACGATCGATACCAGCTTTACGGCTCCGTTCTCAGAAAAAGCCTTCTTCCTCGGACTAGGCGGTGACCTTCCGATCCGTAACAACTGGGGAGCTCGCCTCGAGCTTGAGTTTGGGTTGCTCAATAGCGCTTCTGAGACAAGCAGCCTCAATGGCTCGGTGAGCTCAGCGAGCCACGCAAGAATCTACTTTGGTGGCTATTATCGCTACAAAGCCCGCATCACGTTTCAGGCCGGCTTCGAGATTCAGGCAGATGGCGCAGACTTTGACTCGGGCGCGAGCTTGTCTCACAAGACTTACAATTTTATTCCGAGCGTTCTCTACTATTTCTGAGTTGAAATTGAAGTGATCCTCGGGGATCTTTCGGCCTGAAATGGCCACAAAAAAGACACCCCGGAAAGCTGCTGCCACCATGCAAACTCAGCCATCAGAGAACCCTGTTCAACGCACGCCACCCGTTCTCCCGCGTGCCGTAGCTGCGAAGCGGATTCAAGAGCTCACGACTGAGCTCCACCACCACGAGTTTCGCTATTACGTCCTCGATGACCCAGAGATTTCGGACGCCGCTTACGACACGCTCTTTCGCGAACTTCAATTCCTAGAAGAGCATTATCCCGATCTCAGACTCAGCGACTCACCCACCCAACGCGTTGGGGGACAGGCTCAGGACGAACTCAAAAAGGTCAAACACCGTGTGGCCATGCTCTCGCTCGCCAACGCCCTTGCAGAAAAAGAGTTCACTGATTTTGACGAGCGCGTGCATCGATTTGTCGAAAAGCCTGCCGAAGAACCTCTCGAGTATTTTACTGAGCTTAAGTTTGATGGACTGTCGATCAACCTGACCTACGAAAATGGGCTATTGACCTGCGCATCCACGCGCGGAGATGGCGAGACTGGCGAAGATGTCACCGCCAATGTCCGCACCATCCGCGCAGTCCCGCTGAGACTGAGGACGAACAAGCCACCTAAAATCATCGAAGTGCGGGGAGAAGTGATACTGCCGATCGCCGACTTTGAACGTCTCAATAAGCAGCAAGAGAAGAAGGGGCAAAAACTCTTTGCCAATCCCCGCAACGCGGCTGCCGGATCTCTCAGACAACTCGACCCTTCGATAACCGCCTCAAGGCCGTTGACACTGTTTTGCTACGGAATGGGCTATTCTGAGGGCCTCAAGATCACGAGTATGG
>CAZGCK010000008.1:22771-26954 GCA_964524175.1 uncultured Bacteriovoracaceae bacterium
CGAGGACTTGCTCGCGGAGTGGGGATTCCCGGTGGGCAAGCAGCGCAAAGTCTGCAATGGTCCGGCACAGGTATTGGATTTCTACCGCTCGATCGAAAATCAGCGCGAGAAGCTTCCGTTCGAGATCGACGGCATCGTCGTCAAACTCAATCGCCTGATCGACATTGATCGCGCAGGCTATATCTCACGCAGCCCTCGCGGGATGATCGCTTTTAAGTATCCTCCCCGGCAGGAAACCACGACGATCGAAGACATCATTGTGCAAGTGGGCCGCACTGGCGCATTGACTCCAGTGGCGATCGTTGCCCCGGTGAGACTGGGTGGCGCAACCGTAAGACGCGCTACTTTGCACAATCAGGACGAGATTGATCGCAAGGACATCCGCATCGGGGATCGCGTGCTTATTCAGCGCGCAGGAGATGTGATCCCCGAAGTGGTTAAGGTCATCACTGATGTGCGCACAGGCAAAGAGCGCAAATTCAAGCTACCCGATCAATGCCCCGTGTGCGGATCTAAAGTAGAGCGCAAAGAGGGCGAAGCCGTCGTTCGCTGCTTGAGTCGCACTTGCGAAGCTCAGCTCAAGGAACGCATCCGCCACTTTGTGATGATTGACGCCCTCAATGTGGATGGAATGGGTGAGAAGATCGTTGAGCAGCTCGTCGACCAAGGTTTAGTGAAGCAATACGCGGATGTTTTTAAGCTCAAAAAGGAACAGGTCCTCGCGCTCGAAGGCTTTGGCGAGAAGTCGAGCGACAACTTGATCAAGTCGATTCAAACAGCAAGCAAGGCCGAGCTCTATCGCGTGATCTTTGGACTAGGCATCCGTCACGTGGGCGAGCGCACCGCTAAGATTCTTGCGAACCACTATGGATCGATCGAGCCACTCTTCGAGGCCACTGAAGTGGAGCTCGAGCAGATTCATGAAGTGGGTCCCGAAGTCGCTAAGAGCCTGAAGCAGTTTTTTCAAAACAAGCAGTCTCGCACCGAACTCAAAGAACTGCTCGAGTACGTGGCAATTCAAGCACCTACGCGTCGAGCTGCGGGAATGGGTAAGCTGGCAGGCAAGACGCTGGTATTGACCGGCACGTTTCCGACTCTTTCTCGGAGCGACGCCACCAAGCTCGTCGAAGAGAACGGAGGCAAAGTGTCTTCGAGCGTTTCGAAAAAAACCGACTTCGTTGTCGCCGGTGAAGAAGCGGGCAGCAAGCTTACGAAAGCGCAGGAGCTAGGCGTGAAGGTGCTTGACGAAGCGGGCCTGAGAGAATTGCTAGGCTGAATCCGGGCTTTAATCGCGCTTAGGGCCCACGGTGCGCTTGATTTTTCCAGACTCGAGATCTCGGCAGAGGCGATCCCATCGATCTCGGTGAGAAACATATTTTGCATGGACTGTGTTGTACCTAAACTGCAGAGCCTGAGTGGGCTTGGCCATCAGCTGAAGCGTGGCCATCATTTGATCCAGTTGTTTGCGACGCTCAATCGGGGGCATGCGCTCAACTCCAGCAATGTACTGACTGTATAGATTGTTGAGCTGCTCCATCAGGGGGTCGGCTCTTTCGAAAAACTCGAGGATCTTGCCTTCAGAGGAGCTCGCGTTTTCATTGATCGCATTGGGGGTGAGCCCGCGCCTTTTATCAGCTAAGGACCCTTGAGCATCTTCTTCCTCTCGCTCGCGCTCTCTTTTAAGTGCGTGCTGGCGTCTTCTTTCGTCAAAATCATCAAGTGCCATGATTTAAGCAGGATAACATCTCAACCTAGCTCGGCCAACTCGTTGATGCATTGTCTGACATCGATGGTCTCTATGCCAAAGGGAAGCGCGGCACCTTTTGCCGCCTGCAATCGATAGACAGAAGATCGCTGAGCAAGAAACATTCTCGTCGAAAAACAAGACGCTACTTCAGTCTCACCCTTCTCACCGCCCGATCCCACCCTTCTAACGCCTGCGCCCGCTCACTCGCGGTGTAGGCCGGCTCAAAGCAACGCTCTTGTTTCCAGGTCTTCTCGAGATCGCTCATCTCCGTCCAAAGCCCCGCGCCCAAGCCCGCAGCGAAGACAGCTCCTAAGCTCGTAGTTTCGATGAACTTTGGCCTGCGCAGCTTCACGCCCAAGACATCTGCCTGAAACTGCATCATGAGATTATTGGCGGATGCACCGCCATCCACGTTGAGGCTCTCAAGAGGCTTACCCATATCTTTTTGCATCGCCGACAAAATCTCGGCGTTCTGAAAAGCGATACCCTCAAGGACTGCGCGAGCCATATGCGCTCGAGTCGTGCCTCGAGTGATGCCTGTAAACATGCCGGTCGCGCCTGGATCCCAATAAGGAGCGCCAAGTCCTGTGAGCGCAGGGACAAATACGACACCTTCGGTGGACTTGACTGACGCCGCGAGCGACTCGATCTCCGACGAGTCTTGAATGAACTTGAGCCCGTCACGCACCCATTGCACGGCAGCACCCGCGATAAAAGCGCTGCCTTCTAGTGCGTAAGTGTAAGAACCATCCGCCAATGCCCACGCTATCGTGGTGACCAGCCGATGCCGGCTCTTGGCAGGTTTGCGCCCAGTATTGAGGAGCATGAACGCGCCTGTGCCGTAAGTGCACTTGGCCGAACCTTCTTTCGTGCAAACCTGCCCCATCAATGCCGACTGTTGATCTCCCAAAATGCCAGTGATTGGAATGCCATCCGGCAACCCAGAAAATCCCCGCGTGAGAGCAAAGGTCCCGGTCGAAGGACGCACTTCAGGCCAGATTTCGACCGGGACTCCCAGAGCGCGACACAGCTCCGGGTCCCACTGATGCTTGTGGAGGTTGAAGCAGAGAGTCCGCGAAGCATTGCTTGGTTCTGTCGCGTGGACAGCGCCGCCCGAAAGGCGCGCCAGAACATAGCTATCGATGGTGCCGACCGCGAGACGTCCGGCTTTATGCGCGTTCTTGACCTCTCCCCAGTTGGCTAGCGCCCAAGCTACTTTAGAGCCAGAGAAGTACGGATCAAGAAGGAGTCCTGTGTTGTCTTGAAAGAACGGCTCAGCTCCCTTAGCGCGAAGCTGTTCGCAAAGCTCCTGAGTGCGACGATCTTGCCACACAATCGCGCGCGCCAACGGCTCACAGCTTTGCTTATCCCAAAAGCAAATCGTCTCTCGCTGGTTGGTAATCCCAATCGCTGCGATCTTGCGTGTTTCGATATGCTTGGTGACTTCACGAACTGTCTGAACCACCGTCATCCAAATATCATTTAGATCGTGCTCAACCCAACCCGGCTTGGGAAAGTGCTGCTCAAAATCTACGCTGGCCTCTGCAACCCGATTGAGCTGAGTGTCCATGAGGAGAGCTGTGGTGCCAGTGGTGCCTTGATCAATCGCAAGAATGTATTCCATAGGAGTCGGCAAAAAATACAGTCTTGGCTCGGACCTAGCAATCTTTTAGTCTAGTTGCACCGCTATGGAAGACTTCTTTGGCCGCCGCGTTGAAAGGCTCTTTCGCCTCAAAGAACAAAATGCCGAAAAACTTGCGCTCGTCGTCTTTCCAAAGTTTCTACTGGAAATCGTTCGCAAATACTTTCGCATTGAGACTCACGGCTTAGAGAACATCCCTCGACGCGGCAAGGCGCTTATCGCCCCGAATCATTCTGGCTGCGCAGGTCTGGACGCAGTGATGCTGGGTCATGTGCTGCACGAGCAAACGGGAAGGATTCCACGCACGCTTACGCTCTGGAACTTCTTTCGCTGGTTTCCGATGTTTTCAGGTGTAGCAGAAAAGATGGGGCTCAAGCCCGCGACCACGGAAAACGGCACTGTCCTTCTGAGAAAGAATCACCTCGTAATCTGCTTTCCTGAAGGCGAGGAAGGGAGCTTTAAGCCGTCGAGCGAGCGCTATCGTTTGCAGACATTTCATACGGGTTTCATCCGCATGGCTTTGCTTTCCGGCGCGCCGATCGTGCCCTGTGTAATTATTGGCGCAGAGGAGGCCAATATCAATCTCGGAACTTTGAGGCTGACCCAGTACGTGAAGCCGATACTGATGCCGATTCCGTTCAATATGGTGCCGCTGCCGGCGAAGTGGGACATTCGATTCCTGCCGCCTATTGATCTGAGTGCGCATAAGGATCAAGCAGGAGATCGCAAGAACCTGGAGCGATTGGCAAACGAAGTTCGTGCGCAGATCCAGGAGCGGATCACAGCGGATATGA
>CAZGCK010000008.1:26964-41663 GCA_964524175.1 uncultured Bacteriovoracaceae bacterium
GGCAGCGCGAGTATGTCTATTTTGACCGCAAGCCGCGCCGACGACGGGAACGCAAGCCGGAGCTAGGGTGAGGCCGGGGCGTGCGCCCCCAACCCAGCAAAAACTTTAATATATTAATTTAAATGACCGATGAGCATGACGTGAAAGTCACTCGTCGTCACATTCATCTTACCCTCAGCATTACGCTGGCTCTCCTAGCCACTACGGGAACCGTACTACTTGATCGTCAGCGCAGCGACGTCCATCAAAGCCGGACTGGGCTCGCGTGGGCCCGCCAGATCGCGACCCAAGCCTGGGGAATGACCCTCAAAGCCAAAGAAGCCGGAACTCTAGATCCGCTCAACTGGGCCGTCAGTTATTTAGCGCAAGGCGAGGAGCCTCGCCTCATCAAAATCACTAAGATGCCTTTGGACGACGATGCGCTCCAAGTGCCCGAGTCGTTTCTGCTCGACAACGTCAACGGACTTTTCGAATATACCAAAGTGTTCGCGCCAGAAGAAAGCGCAGGCATCCGGATCCAGCTCAACATTGGCTATACCGGGTATCTCGGCACTAAGTCTGGCTTTGCAAACGACCTCTTGGTCTCCCTCACTTTGTTCATCTATTTTGTCGCAAGCGTTCTGGCGACTGGCAGGTACTTTGGCTTTGGCGGCAGCGCGCGTTTAAGAAATGAAGTGAGTGAATGCGTGGGACGCGCAAAGACTCAGCTCGCCCACCTGGGCGGCAATATCCGCGAGATGGTAAGGCAAGCTCAGCGCCTCGCGCAGCATGCGATGCGAACTCAGAAGTTTGTAGGAGATCTGCGCGAAAACATCCACACTGGCCTCACTCGAATTCACGACAGCGGCAAGCTTTTTGATGGCGCTGACCAGATATCCTCTCGGGCCGAAAGTGTCGCGTTGAGTGCGATGATCGAAGCCAACCGCATCGGAGGCGAAGCGTCCCGCATCGCCGCGATGGCCGAAGAGCTTCACCGTGCCATTCTCAAACTCAGGGATATCAATCACCAGGGAAAAACCCTCATTCTCGACATTGAGAAACAAATCGAGCCGTGGTCGACCGACGCGGACGTCGCGTTTCACTCCTACGACGAAGTTCGTGAGACCGCACAAGTGCTGAGCGCGCAGATCACAAAAACGACGGCGTCTCTCGTGGGGCAAGCCAAACTCATTCAAGCATTGCACGTTGAGGTGGACGGGCCGGATGCTGCGCCTACAAACACAAAGAACGTGAAGACTGCGGCACCTGCCTCAGCCCCAGCCAACGCCCCCGAGGCAGCAGAGTTTCCAGCCGCACTCCCGCCACTCGACGGAGACGAGAATCTCGTGGGGAATGAATCGGCAGAGTCTAGCGAAGAGCCCTTTGGAGAAATCCCCACTGCGAGCGACACTCAACAATCCCCGCCTAAGCCTCCGCGACGTAAACGCGCGAACAAGAAGATCGCTTAATCTTCAAGCCGCTGTATGGCTACTCTTTTGACACCTGTCTATGTCGTTTGGGACCTGCCCGTTTTTTGATTTAAAAATGCTATAAATTTCGCAGGATCCCCATGGCACTTGCCTTGCTCTACCTACTCGCAACGAGAGATCTATACTTTGCGCCCTTCGGAGGATCCGACATGGCCAAAGAGCTTTGAGGAGAGATTTATGAAGTCCAATTACTCCGTGAAGGTTTTGACCCTAGCCTTATTATTGCCGATGGCATTTCTTGCAACCGGTTGCGGCGAGGAAGAAAAATGCATCCGCGCAGAAGCTGCACAAAAACTCGCGCAAGAGCTCGTATTCAAAATGAGCGAAGCACAAGGAGCAAGCTCACGCAGTAAAAGCTTGGAGTCTTGGAGAGATTTGTGCACCAGCGACGATATCGCTTCTTTCGGTAAGTTTGTTCCAATCTTAAGAGAAGGTAAGGAAGAAACCTGCTCTGACGAGGACGAAAAACAAGCTTGCGAGGTCCTCACAAACGCTGAGCGCGATACCAGCGCACTTCTTAGAATGAAGAGAAAAACATGTCGCGATGTTCAATCGGATTTGGCTATCGCTCTTGAATCCACCAGAAGGTATCTCGGAGATGCAACTAACCTTCTCGATTCAAGTGTCCAATATGCTGAGCATTTTTGTGCAAAAGTAGACAAAGGAAGTAAAAAATACCAAAAGAAGCTGCGAGAACTCCACATGGAGGAGCCAGATCTCTTTGCAGCCCTTTTCTCCGATCGCAACGGCTCCCTCGCGATTCCTTCCGACGCCCTTGCTGAGCTCAACGCGGCGGACGGTGCCCGCGCCCCACGCGAAGAAAAATCCTACGACAAAGGATCCAACGGCATAGACCCTTCTTTGCCAGGCCCAGAAGTCGTCGGTGCTGAAGCCAGCGCCGCGAGGATCTAAGTCCCTCCAAGCCAGGTGACCCGCGCGCGGCAGCCCTAGCGGTCAGTTGAGTCGCAGCCAGGTTACCCAATACGAAGCCCGGGAGATACCCCCCTCCTCCCGGGCTTCGCTTATTTTTTAAGTGAATGAATCGAAAACAGGCTCTAGTCCAAAAAATGATAAGCCGCAGTCGCCGCCAATCGCGCCGTGCGATCGGCGATATCGTGCGCAGGATTGAGCTCAAAGATCCCGAGCGCTACTACTTTCTTCATCGCACCGGCGACCTCACACATCTCGATCAACTCGGACGATGTAAATCCCTCAGATTGCGGCGCCGAGACGCCAGGAGAATACGCTTCTGCCGCAGCGTCGAGATCAAGGCTCAGCACCACGGCATCACATTTCGCAGCTAGCGCTCGCAAGGCCCCACGAAACGCTGTCATCGCGCGTCCGTGCCTCAAGCGATTCAACTCAATGACCTTAATCTTCTTCTTGCGCGCGTACTCCCAAAGATCAGGGGCATTGCAGTGCGATTGCACCCCAAACTCAACGAGCCTCGAGCCATCCAAAACCCCAGACTCAATCGCGAGATAAAACGGCGACCCACTCGACGGCAGCGGCGCAGGCTTGCGAAGATCCAAATGAGCGTCAATATTCAAACAACCCAATCGCAGCTTCTTGCCACCCATCCCCGAGAGCACGCCTTGAAGCAGTGAGAACCCGTGATCATGCCCACCGCCTATAACGATCGTCCTGCCATGCGTGCGATGACCGCGCGCGATAAACTCAGCGGCCTTGCGATGATTAACCGAGACATCGCTCGTCAGCGCGCTCACATCACCTAAATCGACAATCGTATCCAACAGCGAACGCGACTTGTGCAGCCTTGGCCACACGCGCCGAAACGCTCGAGGGCCCTCTGCCGCCCCAATCCGTCCGCCCAAATTGATGATGCCTTGATGATCGGGAATCCCGATCAGGCAGGATTTGCTTCGCTGAGACATTTACCTTATAGTTTTAACTGGATAATCACCCAAATGGATAGCTTCAACGAAAAAAAGTGGTTCGTCTATCTCACCGACCACCATGAGGGTCCTTTTTCTTTGGCCGAGATCCAGGCCAAGATGGCGCAGAGCCAAGTTACAACCACTAACTATGTCTGGGCTGAAGGGATGGCGGACTGGAAAGCCATGCCCGAAGTCCCAGAGTTCGCGCCACTCGTGAGTCAAAGTCCGGCAACAGCTACAAGCGCTGAAACTGACATCCGTGAGCCCACCGTCACACTCAGCAGCCCCTCTATACAGCGGCCCGCGGTGACCCAAAAGCCTCTCAATCATCAAGAAGCCGAGGCAACACCTGACTCCTCTACCGATCTTCAGGAGTCAATGACCGAGCCAGCCCAAGTCATTGTCCCCAAGAAACCAAAGCGCAAGTCAAGTGGGAGCGGATGGCTTCTCTGGTTGCTCATCCTGCTTATTCCCATCGGGTTGACGACTGCTTACTTTCAGGGCGCCCTCCAACCTGTGCTAGATATTCCTGCTGTAAAGGCCACTCTGCAAACGGCCACGGACACTACACAGCCCTATCTTCTCAAACTAGTTGATCACTTCCCCGCTCTAGGCAAGTGGATTTCGCCCATCCCGGCTCTCGAGGATGTCTCCCCCGAAGAATATGACGCCCTCAAAGCAGCGGCCAATCAGAAGCTTGAAGCAGGACCGCCTAAACTGGCTATCGCTCTTTCAACTACTGATCCGCTCGCACCTTCGTTTTATATTGCCGCAGACCTGCCAGACGGCGCAGTCGTCGATATCTACGTAGAAGGAATTCCAGACACGCTTCTCAACCAGCTTTCGTTCGAATCCAAAACACGGGCAACGCTCACCAAGAAGTTGGGCAAGAGCAGCGTGATCAAGTTTCCAGATGGCAAGCCGCTGCCTAAGGGCGAGTTCATCGTATACGCAACCGAGGCAACCGAGCAGCTAGCGACCGTCAAAAAAGTGCTTGATCCGATCCCCCCGATCCTTGCCAAAGCTCCTGCTGCCATGCCCCGCGGCTTTAAGCTGCTCTCTTCAAAAACCTATTTCTTGGGTGGTCCCAAGGACGCGATGTATACGAGCAGGCTGAAGGACTTTCACGACAAGCTTCGTGAAAAAGCGCAAAGCGAGTTGAACGAGGTCAAGCAGTTTGCAACGACCCTCGAAGGACGCCTCACCGAGACGACTACCTTGTTCGCCAAAGTCAAAAGCCAAGCAAAGAAAGGCAAGCTGCCTCCGCTTGCCAAGAAAAGCTGGTCTGATTTTCACGGCAAGTGGCATGAACTCTCGAGCCAGCTCAATGATACTTTCTCGAAATGGACGCCCGAAGCCGTAAATGATTTCTTTTATGGAGTCCTCTACCAACTGACCCAGTCAGCCGGTACCGCGATAGAACAAGTTCACACGATCCAAGACGAGTTCGTGAGCGGAAAATCCAGCCCACAAGCCTTTGATATCCAACTAGGGACCGTGGTGTCCGGAGCTCAAACGGCTTTGGCTGCGCTGAAAGCCAAGATTGAGCAAGCCGAGAAAATCGCGCCCACCCCAAACGGGATGCCGCGCAGGGAGGGACTGCAATGAGCCCCAAGACCGACTCAAACGTGATCGAAAAGAGACGCTCGAAGAGACGCCCCGTCCTCGACACTTTTTCACTTTTCGTAGTCGTACCGAAAAAAGGCATTCATCGGCTTCAAGTCCATGATGTGAGCGACTTCGGTATTGGCTTTGACATCGATACGGACGGCGAAGTGGCTGCCGACTATCCTCTAAAAAACGGCGATCGCATTGAGCTCCATTTCTACCTCAATCAATCTTTGTATCTTCCCTTGACCGTAGACATCGTGCGACTTGAACAAGTCAAAACAGTCAGAAGAGTTGGCGCAGAGCTCAATAAGAAAGAGTCCGCAGCGCTAAAGGCCTATCTTTCGTTTCTTAAGATGCTCGATGAGATCGTCGATGTTGCCCAAGTCACGCAGGGTTAACTCATCTCGCCACGTAAGTTAAACTGACTGGGCAAAAGATGCTTATTTAGGTCTCCAATTTGCTTCCGATACGTCCCTTGGAGGATATGAGTATGTCCCAACGGACGGGAACCACGCACGGCAACGGAAGCCAACAAGTGATCGACTTCAGTGAGGTACGGGCTCACAAGCTCGAAGAGAAGCGCCGGTCGACTGAGCGCATCTTCTTCAAGCACCTACTCAGCGTTTACTCGGTGGTAGGCAATACCAAGATGTGCCCTATCGAGTTCATCGAAGTCAGCGAGGACGGCTGCTCGTTTCAGATCCCTTACGATGCTGAGAACCCCTGGCCCAAGGATGCGGCGGATATTCCGCTTCGAATTTACTTCAGCCAGGATACGTTTCTTGAGATTCGGGTGAAGGTCCAGAACTCTCGACCCTCGATCGAGAACAACCGTCGCTATGTCCGCTATGGATGCAGCGTGGACAAGTCGCTGTCGACGTATCCAGCATTTCAACAATTTGTTCGGTTCTTGAAGATGTACTCTGAGCATGCGCACAAAGACGCAGGCGATGTAACCATCTTCTACCTTTAGTTGCCTTACGCGAGCGACTTAGGCGGCACAGAAAAGCATTCACCTAGCACAGACACTGAAGCTCGGTCTTATCGGCCGCTATCGTCCGAAGCCTCCGAAGGCTGCATAGAGACCATGTCTGTTTCTTCAGTCGAGATAGCCACGCTCGTCGTGGATTCAACATCCGTAATGGACGAGAAACCCGGGACTCGGTCGCCCAGGCTTGGATCTGCGTTCTCGAGCATCTTCTTGAGATCTTCGTGCGCGGAGTCGCTCAATACCGCTCGGTCAATAGCGGATTGCTCAGTGGTGAACTCCATGGCCTCTTGCTCTTGAACGTAGCTCTCAGCATAGGCGAGAGAGGCTCCCCCAGTGACTGCAACACTCATCGCAGACACTGAAAAAAGGGCGATATTTTTTCTGATACTTTGAAATTCCATTTTCTCTCCTAGCCAATCCTGGCGTGGATCTAAAAGACTCAACACCACCAGTGTAATAGAGCGAGAGAGTGAATGGAAGAGATCAGCCAGCTTTTCGACTGCTCGACCGCTTGATCCAGTCTGTCAGGATCACGGCGGCTTTTTGCGGTTTTTCTTCGGCAAGATCGGTGATTTTTTGGCGCAAAACTTCTAGCTCAGCCCGAGTCACCGAACCTGCGCTCTTGACTTTTGAAGTCCCTGTCGAAGCATTGGCGGTCGACTGACGCTTGCTCATGTACTTCCGGTGATCCCGAAAGTTTTATCGCCCTGCTTTTCGAGCGCATCAATCTCTTCTTGAGAGATCGAACCTACAAAGACCTCGCCCTCGACGACAGAGAAGGCAAACCAGCGGTTACCCATCTTCTGATAGAGAACTTCGACGTTTTTGTTTTCTGAATTTTTTTGACCTTGTGGATTGATCGCCATGACATCCCTCCTGGTTGTGGCGTTGTGAAGCAGACATAGTGCTTATCGGGAGGAGGAGAGGAGGCTTAACGGAGAAAATTTTGCCGGTTCCCTACTGAACGACAATCCGGCCCTGAAGCCCTTCATTAAACGCGTCTTCAAATCGATAAGTCCCCGCCTTATCGAAGAGCACTCCATGAATCCGATACGGTGTCTGCGCTACAGGATCGCTTAGGGGGCTCGAGACAAACGAGGGTGAACCTGTCGACACGATCGCATGCGTGAGCGTTGTCGCGATGTAATGAAAAAACACCGTCGTTCCCGCCGTCACCGTGCAAGTCACCAAAGTCGTGGGGCTCGCAGGGGTGGGCTCGACTATAGGCTCCACGCACCCGCATAGATTCTGAATAAAGCCATCTCGGACCGCTAGCTGAGCGACTCTGGCGCTGCAGTTGGTTTGCTCAAGGCCCGGTGTCCCAGTCTGCGTCGTCGTCTGACCGCAAGCGGCGGCAAGAGCCAAGCCCAGCAAAGATGCGACAACTCGATAAAGCTTCATACGTTGAGTCACTTATCGCTGATAATACCGTCGGTTCTGGAGACTTCCTACATGGAACTCTTTACTTGACTAAATTATTCGGTTACAAATTGTCGTAACCCACCGGTTTCAGAATCCTCTTGGCCCCAGCCCACATGAAAATTTTCTCCCCCATATCGGCGATCAATGCAGTGCTCCCATTTTTGTCTCTCACTAATTTGAATAACCGAAATACGAAAACCGCGCCCGAAAGACTCAATTCATAGCGTTTTTCTAAGCCCCTTATCTCTCATAAGATGCGCTGGCACGTTCCGCGCACTACGGGCGCTTGCGCGCGCTTTGCCCGAGCCGCGCTCCAAGCCTGAACCTCTTGGACCCTGTAAAACCAAGGAGTATACGATGTCGAAAGCCAAGACCTGGATCGCGACCGCTACCGCTTTGACCCTTGCAACCATCATCCTCAACACGCAAGCAGAAGCTTTTGTCCGACGATCTGATTGCTTCGCCCGATTCTCGGCCGGAGCGCGCGGACAGCAAATGGGAGCCCGAAACGCATCTCGCATTTTCAACGCCGTCTGGTCGCGACTCGGCCGCACCTGCGATAAGTTGGACCGATTGGGGACGATCATCGCCGAGACTCCTTTGGGCCGACCAGCGATGGGTGGCGAGTTCGCAGCGTGCTTCTTCTTAGGATACACGGACACGCTTTGGGACGAGCTCGAGAAGGCGTACGATCGATGTCAAGTCAGGTGCTTCAGCGAGGGCTCCGCCATCGGCGAGATCTCGGCTCAAGGTTACTGCGCCGCCAGCATCGCATTGGGAGGCTTGTACGACCCTGGCTTCATCGCTCAACCGCCACTTCCATTCTGCGGAGAGAACTTGGTTTTAGGATGCAAGAGCCAGTACATTCAGTCGGCAACATCCGAGATCCAAGGCTGTTTTCCATACACAACCGGCGGATTCGAACAGACTTTCGACAACTCAGTTCGCCAAGACTGCTTTGTGCCTAGCGATGTGCCGATTCGCGACCGCCGCTTCACGCTTCTGGATGGCAGCGTGATCGATCTCTTCGCTAACGCCACGCTGGCTTCGTCCTAATCCTGACAACAGTCAAATCCTACGATTAGAAAAATGAATGGAGAAAACCAGCCATGCTTTCGAGAAAATGGGGTTTATACGCAACAACTGCCTTGTTCCTGACTTGGCAAAACGCTTCAGCCGCACACGCTTTGGGTCGAAGCCTAAACGTCTCAGCTCCAGCAGCTACAACCGCATCGCCTGGCTCATCCATTGTCGATGAACCTACCTTGACCAACCCTGCAGTTGTCGCCGGAGGAGATTACTTCGATGGCTTCAGCTTGGGTGAACGCAACGGCACCGTTTTGGTCGATCGACTCAAGCAGCGAACGACCGATCAATTGGGCTGCTCGGGAATCGCGCCTCTAAAACGAGCGCTCCTTGCCGTGACTCGTACAGTGCGAGCTCCAAGCTCCCACTCAGATGCTTTTGTAGCAGGATTCTACTCCGGCTACTTGGGCTCGGTCCGAAGCACTTTGACCCAAGTCCGCCAAGGCTGCGATGCAGTTTTGTACGATGGGGACTTTGTCGGAAGCCTCTATGGCGCAGTTGCCTGCCAGGTCGCATCCGTCAGCATCGATGCGATTATCAGCCTAGACTTGAATCCGCTTTACTCCGGTTGGAGCGGCGGTTCTGAAGCCGAGTCCACTGTCTGCCACTCGACTTTGCGTGCGACGGTGGAGTCTTGCACCGATGGAGTGTCTTTGAGCACTGAGCTAGAGACAGCCCTGAGTGTGAGTTGCTCTGATTCGAGTCTCTTGTAACTGCAGGTTCCCGCGGTCGAGCACTGCCTGGCCGCGGGACTTCCTCAATGTTTCTAACCCCTGTGCCCTAAGAATTACGGAGCGAACTTGTTTATGAAGACTCTCAAATTCTGTCTAACCAGCTTACCGCTTCTTCTGACCACTTTTTCTTTTGCCGCGCCTCCGCGCCCCACTCACGTGCCGCCTCCGGCACATAGTCGCCCGCGTCCGCCTGTACACCGACCAGGACGTCCAGTTCCTCCACCGCCTGTCGCAACGCCTGCACCCCCCCCTTCTCATCATGCGCCAGGAAGCCCCGTGGTGATCCTGCCCCCGCCTCGACGGGGCCGCCCTGACTTCTCAGGCGTTCCTCCCGTATACCCAAGACCTCCAGCTCACTATAGGCCTCATGTGCCCGGACGACTCTTCACTCCTCCTCCCGTTCGCCCAGATGACTTCGAGGATGAAGCAGCCGCTTCGCTCATGTCTCATTTTATCGAAGCGAAAGGCTGCGACCGCGCGGGCGAAATGCTCCGCGAGCTTTCGAACATGTTGGTCTCTTCTGCTCGCTTTGAGCTTCATCCTGAGAACCGCCGTCCAATCAGCTGGGGCGACTCACGCGACAGGGCGAGATTTGAGTCTCATACCCGCTGGGTTGGGCATTTTAGAAGCACCACGTTCTGGAAAAAGGTTTGGGATCGCCTAGCGCTCGCTTACCGCTCGTGCAACCGCACCTGCTTTGACGACGGATACGCCGTAGGACAGATCTCGGCAACGGGCTACTGCTCGGCAAGCATCGCAGTGGGTGGCCTCGATGCCCCTGGTGGATTGCTCCAGCCTCCGCTCCCTCTCTGCCAAAACGAGACTTTTGTTGGATGCCAAAAGGGATACGACGATACGTCTGAAGACTACGATGGTTGCCAGAATTACACTTCAGGCGGATACACTGACATCTATCTGCAATCGAAGAGTCAGGACTGCCATATCGAGCAGTAAGATTAAGAAATCAAAAACGGGCTCTTCGAATCGTCGGTGAGCCCGTTTTTTTATGACTTCAAATTAACTCAGTGCGCGCTCTTCAAACAAAGTATCTGATGATCTCCAGTGAACACTGGAGATCCGACGCCTCTAAAAACCGGAATTTGCAGCTCAACCGATATGAGTTTACCGTGATCCACAGTAGCTATCAGTCGAGTAACAGCGCCCTTGCGAGAGCTCTGAGGATCATTAAAGTGCTCAGTCAACAAACTCGTGTAGGCAGTCACGTCACCCTGAGTTTGCTGCGAGCCAGCAAACGCGAATTCACCCACGTAGACCTCAGAGAATCCTACGACCTCATCCCTACCTACAGCCTCAACCATGGCGCCTAGGCGCCCCGTGCGTTCGCCATTCGCAATCACCTCAAAGAACTCAAGGCTCAATGCATCCGTAGAAGAATCATAGCGCGAAGGAGTCGTGAACCGAGGCTCTTGATCAAACTCTACGTTGCGAAGAACCAATCCTTGCTTCACGAGATCCAATGACCCCAATTCGATGGGTCGATCCAGAGTACACGCGGCAAAAGACCATGAGCCTTTGAGCAAGGCCAACACCGCCAAAGAAATCAATCCCCGAGTAACTTTCATTCATGCCTCCTATTCAGGTAGCTAGGCGACTACCCCGAGAGGCAACAGCTGTCAAAGTGGCGATTACTGCGCAGCTGATGCTTTTGCAAAATTAGCTTTTTTTACTTGCTGCGATCCAACTCCCTTTCGCCGAGAACCAGTGGCCCCCGACGAGCGAGGAAGACGCACACGCTTCTCAGAAGTCATCACTGACCTCTGCGGAAGCTCGGATGCAGCTTCTTCTTCCACAGTGATACGAACCGGATCTTTCAAAAATTTTGAAGCATGCTTAGCGATAGCCGGAGAAGCCACCTCGCAGAACAAGAGCGTCTGACGGCTCTTGGGGATAAAACGCAAAACTTCGTTGAGCGGGAGCGCGAGCTCCTTCTCAAACATGCGATCTGCTTGATCAAGAACCAGGATGCCCACAGGGGACAAAGACGTTGCCCCTTTACGCAGCAACTCAACGAGGCGCCCTGGAGTCGCGATGATGATGCGAGGCTTAAGGCGCAGCGCTTTGACCTGAATACTCACTGCGTTTGCAGGGGTAAGAACTGTGCGGGTTAATTCAGGTAGATTTTGAGTCAACTCACCCAGGACAACGTCAATCTGCGCGGCGAGTTCTTTTGTTGGAACCAAAATCAGAGCGTTTCGGCGAGGAGACTTAATGAGACTCGCGATCAGGGGGATGCAGAACGCGATAAACTTACCGGAACAGGCTTGAGTGCAACTCAACAAGTCGCGATTAGTCAATGCAATGGGGATGGTTTGCACCTGAATCGGCGTGGGTTTAATTTGTCCCATCGCCGCGAGCGCCTTTTCTAAAGGTTGAGGAAGCAGCAATTCTTTAAACGACAGCATGCTCGAAACTCCTACCTGTGGGCTCTAAATACTCAAAAAAACTTGGGGCGCGCCTCCCAGTAGAAAGCGCACCCCATTCAAACACAAAACTTAGTAGCGACCACCGCCGCCGCCAAAGCCGCCGCGGGCTCCACGGCCGCCGCCGCCACCGCCGCCAAAGCCACGACCGCCACCGCCGCCGCCTTCACGAGGAACCATTGGCTTCGCTTCGTTCACGGTTAGAGGACGGCCATTGAAGTCAGCGCCATTGAATTGCGAGATCGCATTGGCCGCTTCTTCGTCGGTCGACATCTCAACAAAGCCAAAGCCTTTGCTACGGCCGGATTCGCGATCAGTGATGACCTTAGTGGATGCTACGGTTCCGACCTGAGCAAAAATTTGCTCAAGAGCAGCTTCGTCAGCGGTAAAAGGCAAATTGCCTACGTACAGTTTCTTACCCATTAAAAACCTCCTTAAAGGCTAGGTAGCCAGCTTAAAGAGGACATGAGCACCATGCTCGGGAACTCTAGAAGTCAGCAGTCGATTTCGGGCGCAAAATATCAGTCCCAAGCTTGAAAAGAAAGGGTTTTCTATAACTGAACGAAAATATCTGAAATGAATGAGCTTAATTAAATAAATCATGAATAATTGAGCTGAATTAGAACCAATGTAGTGGCCTCAAGCTTGAAAAATCGAATAGGAGAGGCCGTATCCCCTCCTTGAAAATCGATCCTGACGCAATCCCTGGCCGCTAGTTGCTGTTCGCCTCCCAAATCGACAGATCCGCTCACTGCAAATGCGAAGTTAGTCTTGCCAGCGGGTTCCCAAACAAACTCAGGTTCACCATCGTCAAGGTTGACGATCTGCGCGTCCGCCATGACCTCGCCCTTCCGGAAAAAAACGCTCAAATCTTGCACCGGGCCATCTAGTAAATCGCATCGCGTTAACACATCTCCTGGGAACTCATAGGGTTCCAGTCTGGGAAGTTCTACTTTTTCGCTCTCTTCTCCCTCTTCGAAAGTGTGGGAGAGACGCACACCCTCTCCCTCGAGGATGACGAGCAAACGATCGTGCTCTGCAAAAATCGAGAACGGCGCCGACTGAGCCACACGAGCCGTGCTGATCCTCCACAAAAAGTCGGCGCGTTTCAGGTCGGCGCTGGGAGGATGAATCGCGATCTGCTCGGTCCAACCTAGACCGTTTTTCCAAGGCGTTTTGGCGTAATCAGAAGCGCGATGAATCACTATTAGAGGTGCCATGTTTGAAGTATGCCCTGAAATCGCTGAGACGCCATGATAACCTCAGAGATACTCCTCAACTTGGCGCCTCGCCGGCGTAGAGATGAAAAGTTACATCACCGGGCCACTCCTCGGCAATATTAGGGCTGGCGCTATTGATTCGGTCTTTGGGAACTTCTCCACCATTCTATCCGGAGGGGCGTTGTGCGTCTTTGGAGTGCTGGTTTGTATTCACTTTTTGCCTGCGTTTTGGGTTTATGAGCGCCCAGCACTGCCCCAAGCCAAACCTGCAAATTAAATTGATAACTTTACACAGTTACTATAGATCAGCCCTCAATGACTGAGTCCCTCCGTACTAAAAAACTCAGCGTCATCGGACAAATACCCTTAAGCTCAGCGCACCTTAAGCGACTTCAGTCTCTTGGGCAGACTTTCATCGCGGACTCCAATCCCCCGTCAAAAAGCGATACTGCCGAGATCCTCCGTCGCATCGGGGACTCTGAGGCTATTCTCACGACCATCGCAGCCCCCATTTCTGCTGACATTATCGAACGCGCTCCACAACTTCGCTTCATCCAATGCTGGTCCACGGGCACGGACCACATCGATCTCAAAGCTGCCCAAAAAGCGGGCATCACCGTAGCCAATGTCCCCGACTTCTCAACAGAGTCGGTGGCCGAGCGCACGCTGACTTTGATGTTGATTGCTGCATCCCCGATTCTAGAAGCAAACCAATCCGCGCGCCAAGGGCGCTGGGAGTTCACTAAGTTCAGAGGGCGCGAACTGCGTGGCAAGTCGCTCCTGATCATCGGTGGAGGACGCATTGGCAAGCGAGTCCAGGAACTGGCTCGCGCGTTTGGGATGAGCACTCAGATCTGCTCTTCGCGCACGAGCCAAGACGAGCTGCATGGGATGTTGAGTGGAGCCGACTTTGTCTCTCTTCACTGCCCGTCGACGCAAGCGACTCGCAAACTGATCAACGCGACTACCCTGAGCAAAACTAGGCGCGGCGCGATTCTCATCAATACAGCTCGCGGAGATCTAGTAGATGAAACAGCGCTCTTGAGCTCGCTCGAAGACGGCACTCTCGCCTTTGCATGCCTCGATGTCCTGAGCGTCGAGCCGCCGACTCCCGGGTCGTCACTTCTCAACCACCCCAAAACCTTCGTTACTCCTCACTCTGCTTGGAACACCCAAGAGGCACTCGACTCGCTATCGACCTCGGCATTGAACAATCTCGAGAACTACTTTTTAGGCAAACCAGTCTTGAGCGTGCTTGAATGAATCTTAAACGAGCATCGGTGATCACGCTCTTATCTTTTGGTGCATTCATTTCCCTCATATCCGTTGTTGGCATGAGCTACGTGATTAGCGAACAGGCGAGCGCGCTCTCCAGGACATCCGAAACTACTATCCGCGGGTTGGTCGACCAGAGCGCCGAACTCCTCGAACAAGCCGCCGTCAATCTTCTCTCAGAAAAAGCCAAGGATGTGGCAACCCAGGTCTCCCTCCTTAGAAAAGAATTCAAAAAACAAGCAGCATTGCTCCACGCCCCCGAGTTCAAGGAGATCGCGGTTCAGAAAGTGGGGTCCACTGGCTACACTTGCGTATACGATTGCAAAACAGCCGTTATGCTTGCGCATCCCAATGAGTCACTTATCGGAACCAATATGCGAGAGTTTCAGAATACTCTCCCTGACTGGTGGAAAGTGTTTGGCCCAACGCTGAGCTGCGTAGGCTCCTCAGGTTTTTATGATTGGAAGGAAAAAGACGGATCCATCCGAAAGAAGTTCATGGTGATTCGTCCCACGCAGGGCACGAATCTGATGGTGGCCGCGACAGTTTACC
>CAZGCK010000008.1:41673-48306 GCA_964524175.1 uncultured Bacteriovoracaceae bacterium
AAGCATCGCTAAGACTCATCGCGCGACCCAAGAGAACCTGCGCCGATCCTATATGCTAATCGGATTGGCCTCCTTATTCTTGCTTTTCTGCGTGGCTCTCCTGGCTTGGAATATCTCTAAAAGACTAGTTTCTAATTTTTCGAATATCAAAAAATTTACCCACGAGCTGAGCGTTGGCAACTACGATGCGCAGATCGACGCCAACTCGCAGATCACCGAGTTCAACTCGGTTTTCGCGAACCTGATTCGCATGCGCAACCGCTTGGCTACGATTCAAAAGACGCGTACCGAAGCCGCCTCGTCAGCGGCCGCGCTCAGGATTTCAAAGCAAGTAGCCCACGACCTCCGCAGCCCCTTGTCGGCGCTCAGCCTCACTGTTAAGCAGATGCGCATCGACTCATCACCAATTGATCCTGGGGTGATGTTGATTCTTGATTCTGTCGCACAACGTTTGCGCGAGATGATCGACTCCGTTCTCCAACCCAAAGCCAACTACCTGCAAAACATCGAGCGATTCTGCACCAAAAGCCTTCTCAAAGAAATCCTCTCCATCTATCAAACCAATTACTCTGAGGGTAAACGCGAGATTCAGTTCATCCTCTCTCCAGACACCGACGACCTCGAGCTCATCGGCTCACGCACCAACATTTTGCGGGTTTTCTCAAACTTGATTCAAAACGCCGCTGAATCGATCGAGGTGCGCGGCACGATCACCGTCACCGCCAAGCGCTACACTTCTCAGGCGGTCATCACCGTAGAGGATACAGGCAAGGGAATCGCGAAAGAGCGCCTACAAGATATCTTTAAAGAAGGCTTCACGAGTGGAAAGCGCGGCGGCACCGGCCTCGGTCTTTACATCTGCCAGCAGATTATCTCCGAGCATGGTGGCAACATCCAAGTCGAAAGCGAAGTGGGCCGCGGCACAGTGATGAAAGTTTCGTTCCCGCTGCCTAAGCCTGCCAACGCAGACGCATCTGGATCTCGCGTGCATTCGCTCGCAATCCAGCCCGGCAAAAGATTGCTCGTGATCGATGACAGCATCTTGATGCTTACCAAGTGGTTTAAAAGCGCCATTTCTCATGGCATCGAAGGCGATTACTTTAATAGCTTCGAAGAAGCCCATGAGCGGCTTGATTGGCGAGGGTTTGATGAGCGGTATGGGCTCGTCGTGCTCGATCACCTCATGCCTCAGAGCTCTTATGATGGGATTGGGGCTTACGAAGAGATTAGACGACGCTCGCCGCGGGTACCGATCGTGGTTTGCACGTCGGATGCGGAAAACCCAAGGCTCAAGGAATTTGGCGCGGACACTGGGACAGCGGTGCTGGCTAAAGCCTATTTTGAGGAGTTCTCCTTTGATTTGAAGAGCGAGGCCGACGCGCCAGTTTTGCAGTAGCGAGAGTGTCAGTGACGCTTAAGTGTGTCGACATTGACATGGGGCCGACAGAGTTCGCGATCTAGGTCGGATCTGGATAGCTGCCTAAGGGGTCGGCATCGAAGCTCATTTTTGGGAGGCAATTGACGGATATCAGGCACGCCCCCTGCTCTCTCTCAAGGTGCCTAGCTAAACCCCTTAGCTAGTGATCCCTGTGAGGCTAGCTATGTATTATAAAGAAACCGAAATGCCGCTCGCGCAAGTGATCTCATTTAACGAATATAGAAGGAAAAAAGGGCTACCTATTCTGACTAGGGCGCCAGAGACTGCTCGCTGCCCACTTTGCGCTGCTCCTATGCGAGACGGGACAGGCTTGCCGGAAGGGATGCTGACTGAATGTTCGGGTGGGTGTGAGTATTTTGATGTGGAACAAGGCGGGGTCTCAAAACCACTCTGACGGAAATATGTCATAATATCCGCACTCAGCATCGCATACCATTAACACCCCTTCGGCTAAGCTCGCGTCCCTGCGCAGTGGAGCTAAACACGTCTGACAATGCAAACCCTCCATCATTTGATCAGACACGGATGTCGCGACGTCTTCTAACTCTGTAACCATTAGGGCCCCCATTCGTGCCCCCAACACTGCCATAAATTCGACGCCCAGCCAAGATTGAGAAAGAGTTGCGATAGATGAGGGGTCCCCACACTAAAACAAAATTAAAATGAACCTTTGCGCCGACCGATAGAGAAGATGGAGAGGGGGCCGCCCATGAAACTTCGCCTAGCCAGACCGCGCACATCCGAAGATACTTCGCACGAACACGATCTGAGAGGGATTGGTGAGCAAGAACTGCTATTGGCGGGATTCCCTTACTGCCGTCTCGTTTGTATAAGTCGCAAGCCCCTTGAGCCTCAAAGTACCGAACTTCTGAAGAAATACGGCCTTCGGACACTTTCGCTCGATCCATCTACCTTTGTGATTGTTCCAGAGCGATTCGAAGCACATCTCCACAAAGAACAATGTGTTTCACTTTTTGTCGCCGCACTGGATCTCAACCTTGCTCATAATCTCGAGCTCACTTTGAACCTAGAGGAAGTTCGACCTTTTACCTCCCTGCTAAGGGAAGCGATTCAAAATAGTGTGCCGATCACCCGTGATGATGGGCAACTAGCCGTCTTTGACCTTTCAGTGCCCAAACACACAAACCAATTCGCCATAACCGACGTTTGTGTCGATTACCTCAATGAAGCTGGATTTGAGATAGCTCCAGGAACTCACGTATTTGGTGCTGACGAGCAGCGCTCGCTTTTGAATCGTTTGCTTAAAGTTCATTCTACGAAACAGAGGAGCGCGATAGCAACGTGAGAGCACTCATCCTTAGCATACAAGTCTTGGCTCCCTGGATTCTGACGATTGCTCTTTCGTCTCTCGTCCATTCGATGCTCTCCGCACTTGAGGGCCCGCTTGGGAATGCAATTAGACTTGTTTCCGCCGGAATCTTTTTCCTCTTTGGGTTTCCAATCATATCCGGAATCCTCAGTATTCCCTTTCGATCCGGGGTGAAATCAGGACTCCTCCCTAGGACAATTTCCAACAACAAATATTTTTTTAGAAGATTGCACGCCGCGAATTGGGTCGCAGTCTATTACTTTGCTCCGATCTATCAAATGGTCTTAGCTCTGCCTGCTTTGTTCGCAGCTGTTTTCAGACTTTTCGGCTACAAAGGCTCATTCAAGATCACCGTGTTTCCGGACACCTGGCTACGAGACCTTCCGTTGCTTAAGATATCGGACGGCGTCTACATGGCCAACAAATCGACTATCGGAACCAACCTTTGCCTTACCAATGGAAAAATCCTCGTCGACGGGATCGAGCTTGGAGAAGGCGCAATGGTTGGACATCTCGCGGCGCTAGGACCTGGTGTTCGGCTTGGCAAGAAAAGCCAAGTTGGGGTCAACTGCGGGATTGGAGTTAGAACCAAGCTCGCCGAAAACGTTGATATCGGCCTTTACGGATTCGTTCATCATGGTGTTTCAATAGGCGCTAACACGGTCGTAGGCGCTAACTCATTTATTGGCCTACGAGCCAAGATTGGCAATGACCTCGTCCTTCCGCCAGGAACCAATATCCCGGGAGGCTCGATGATTCTGACCAAGGAAGATCTACAAAAACATCTGCGTGAGGAGAAAGTAGCCCTAGCCTCGCTAAGAGTCGCCGCGGTCAATGAACTTGCGACAGGAATCAAAGGTAGCCCAAGTACGCTCGAGCACGAAAGCATGTGAGAAAATGTGGGATAAACTCCTTAACTTTCTTGAATTAAAAAATGCGGACGACCGGCTCCATCAGACTATTGAGCTCAAATACGTCGAAGCAACACTTAAGCGACTCGAGTACCTCTCCTATGCAGCAATTGTCGCGTTTGTTAATTACGGAATAGTTTCACATCAGTTCATTCGTGTCTTTCGGCCTGAAATAACCTTGTGGGACAACCTCTGGCCAAGACTCGCCTTCAATGCGCTTCCTTTGATTTTTCTGGGCAAGCTCACCAAGTTGACTAGGGTCCCGCCCAGCATGCGCCTTTACTTGTGGTGCGCAGGATTCTGTGGAGTGTTCGATGCAGCAGCAGCGGTTTATGTGTGGCCCATTGCACTGAGCGGAAGGCCTGAAATCATGCTTTACGTCGGTGCCGCCAATGCCACCGTCTTTGGAATCTTCGCTTTGACCACAGCACCTTCGCCGCGCATGGCACCTAAGCTTTTTCTTATCCAAGTGTTCGCGCTCTGGGTACCCTTGCTGAGCGTCGCTTATTTCGCAGGCAACACACTGATCTTCAATACTGTCGCGAACGATACAGTTTCGTTGGCGCTTGTCACCTTGCTAATGGGTATCTTTCTCAGCAAACCTCTTCGCAAAGTGATCGCTGTCGAGATGAAGAATCAATCAGAAGCATCTAAGTTCTTGGGACCAGTCATCTCACGTGCAGTTTTTGAAGGACGCGAAGAGGGACTCCTGAGACAGAAGCGCAGAGGCTTCTTTTTATCGATCGACATCAGGGGCTCTACCGAGGCGTGCAAAGTCGACATGGAAGCCTGGATCCGGTTGCGAACAGCCTACTTTCATGAAGTCTCAATCATAGTAAAAAGCAACGGTGGCTACATTCACAAGACAGTAGGTGACCACCATCTGATTTCATTCGCAATCATGGATGACTTAGAAGATCTTTCGGAAATTTCTGGCCTGGAACATGAGATAAACCAAGCAGAAGAGCGGCGCCTGCACTATTGGAGTCACAAAGCGATGGCGGCGGCTGAACAAGTCGCGGTGACCTTTCACAGACTTTCTGACAAAGAATTCCCAGGCTACAATATGCGTATTGGCCTGGGATTAGATAAGGGCTTGGTTGAGAGGGGAGTCCAGGGCACCGGCCTAACTCAAGAGCTGGATGTTACGGGCAACGCCGTCAACTGCGCCACTCGGTTAGAAGAGTATACAAAAGTCATTCAAAGCAAAGCTGCACCATCAAGCTCCCTACTGGTCATGTCACCTTTTGCGTCGGACTACCTGGATTCCTTCAGTGGATTAAAAAAAGTAAGTGCAATTGAGCACCCAGTTAGAAATTTTCCAGGAATTAAATGGGTTCTATTAAAGGAGTTCGCCCGAAAGAGCGAGGTCTCCACTTTGGACAAGAAGGCAGCCTAACAGACACAAATACATTGTTACAGATCTTTATCAGCATGCAAAAACATAGGATCTACTTCTAAACCAACTCCCCAACTGCATAAGGAAATCTCGCCATGTCATTCACTCAAGGTCCATCAATCACACTTGCAGAAGGAGACTCCCTTCAACTCGGCGGGTACTCGAAGCTCCATGTCAAGCAAGCTCACGAAATCGGTGAATGGATTGGATTCGAGACGCGCAATAAGTACCAAGTAACCGATGAACAGGGCAACGCCGTAGCTTTCGCCGCTGAGCAGAGCAAGGGTTTCTGGGGTTTCATTATGCGACAATTTCTCGGACACTGGCGCACGTTTGAGCTGCACTTCTTCAACCCTGCGCGCAAGAAGACTATGATCGCGCGCCAGCCGTTTCGGTTCCTGTTTCAGAGACTAGAGGTCTACGATACGGCAGGGCGCCAGCTGGGAGCGATTCAACAGCGTTTTGCAATTCTGACCAAGCGGTTTGACGTACAAAACTCAAAGGGCTTGGTCATCATGGAAGTCGCCTCGCCGCTGTTCAAGATCTGGACATTCCCATTCATGCATCAGGGCAAACAAGTCGCATGCATTCAAAAGAAGTGGGGCGGCCTCCTTGCCGAAACATTCACTGACAAGGATACCTTCCACGTCGACTATTCCGACCCATCGCTCTCGAATGACGAACGCCAGCTGGTTCTTGCGGCTTCGCTCTTCGTGGACCTCCGATATTTTGAGAAGAAAGCGGGAAACTGAGAATGCACCAGTTTCCTGCGCTACTCGATCGAAAGAGCGGTACAGTTACCGTGCATCAGGACGCGGTTGAGTTTATCCCCGATGCTAGGACCGAAGGCCGCGTTCTAAAGATTGCTCTTTCTGAACTCGAAGTGAGAACAGCAGGCGAGAATAGGTCCTTCTTTTTTCTTAGTCGTAAGGGACAACCAAGCGACTCGATCTCGGTTGAGGACCCAGCACTGATCACCGCTCTTAGCCGTTATGGATACAAGGAAGCAGTCAACATCTTGAATCACGCCTCTCGACGCTGGAGAAAAAGAAAGCTCCTCATTGGAGGATTCTTAGCTACCGTTGCAGTACTCCTGTTTGGGCTTCCCGTTCTTATATCTAAACTTCCTGGAAACTGGGTCAGCCGCCTCGTGAGCCAGGAAACTGAGTCACACTTGGGTAGGATTCTCATTTCCTCAGTTCAGTGGACCGTCGAGAACGAAGGACCTTCGCAAGATAAGCTCAAAGCGCTTGTGCGATTTCTGCAAGACAAGAACCCAGAGCTCGCGGCACTGCAAATCTACGTGAAGCTCAATCGCACCTCTGAAGTCAATGCATACGCTCTGCCAGGCGGCATGCTCTTCGTGAACTCCGGCTTGATTCTTGAAGCCCAAAGCATCGAAGAGATATTGGGCATCCTCGGCCATGAACTCGGCCACATCCAAGAGCGCCATGTCCTAAAGAACATCGGCGGTAATCTCGGCCTGACTGCTGGAGGCCTTCTTATTGGTCTGACAATCAGTCCTGATGCGATGAACTGGATTTTTAGGGGCAAT
>CAZGCK010000008.1:48316-51506 GCA_964524175.1 uncultured Bacteriovoracaceae bacterium
TCGAGAGATCATGAGCGCGAGGCCGACGAGAAAGGATTTGAATACCTAAAGCGAGCCAGCGTATCGCCACACGGCACGGTTCAGTTCTTAGACCGAATGCAGTCACGCGAATTAAGTGGAAAGGGTGGCACCCTACTTTCTCTTTTTAGCTCCCACCCCATCTCCGAGGAACGCCTGCAGGCGCAAAAGGATCGCGTCATTGAGAACTCCTACGACGCGAAGGCCAAGATCCCGGTCACGCTCGAAGAATTGCAAATGGCCGTACGTGGGCTGGAGATCAAGCCCTAAGCCAGCGGATTCAACTCCGAGTGACAAAGGACACGGTTCTCCCGTCAAAGGCCGCGCCACTGCAGCCCCTTTTGACTCCTGGACACACCCATGACTCGATGACTCTCATTTGGGGACCCTTTCTCTTTGGTGGCGACACAATTCTCTATGGCGACACTGGACGCGATGACTTGCCCGGTGGAGATCCAGAAGCACACTACAAGAGCTTAGCGTCAATCAAGAAAGCCGCGAAACCCGAGATGATCGTGCTGCCTGGGCATGATCATAAAGGAGGGAGAGCTTCGAGCTGGGCGACGCAGTTGAAAGTAAATCCGTCGCTGACTCAGGGCCGTGAGGATTTTGTGCGAGAGTCAGCAGCATTCGACGCTCCAGCGCCAAAACTGTTCAAGAAGGCTTTGAAGGAAAATTTCAAATAAGGCCAATTCTCCCGGCTTGATTTGATCATCGCATGCACATTTTCCCAAGAATAACGAAGTTTGCTCCTGCACCACTCATGATGAAATAGAGAAGATAGCCAAATCAACGCTCCTCTTGGAATACAACTTGAACTGGATATGTACAAAGCCGCTCAATTGTAAGGAGATTGACTCATGGGAACATCTAATAGGAAAGCTATGTACCGAGCCCTTCGAGGGCTTCCCTCAAAACTTTCGCGAATCATCAAAGGCGCGGCAACTGGACGTTTTGACAAGGACCTAGTAACTCGCCATGGACGCCGCACACTGATGTCCGAAGTCGGGCCAGAAACCAGCAGCAACGATGCGTCGACGCTTCGTCGGGGACCTCGTGCAAGACCAGATTCAAAGCGGACGAGCAGGATCCGTGAAAATGCGCAGAAAAAAAGCCAACCCGGACATGATTCAATTCCATTTCTTGACCGCGAGACGCACCTACCCGTGGAGACTCGCGTGGCAGGGCAACTCAGCAACACAGCTGAAACCATGAAAGCCATGGCAGAGGTGACTCGCGAATTGTCTGGAGTGGATCCCGGCCCTCAGGCTCCTCAGCCTATTGAAACGGAGACAAGGATCGAGCCTCAGGCTGATATTCAGTCGCATAAAAAGGCAGAATCAACGAAAAGAACCCTTTCGATAAAAGCCGCGAAAAGGAAGTCAGGAACTAAGAAAAGTGCGAAAGCAAAAGTGAAGACAAAAAAATCGCTGAAGTCGAAGGCACCCACTAAACGCCCAAGGGCATCCGCAAAAAAGCCAAAGAACCTGACCAAAAAGAGGTCCAAATAACTTTTGGACTAGCCTGATGACGAGAGACCAAGTCGTTTGATAGGATCACTGCGTAACCAAAATCCTGCAGTAAAATTTTGGACGAGTGGAGACCTCTTATTGATGGACCGACTATTCTGGCTGGAAAAGTGGAAAAAGAACGACATTGGATTTCATGAATTAGATTTCAACTCCCATCTCACAACAGAAGGTCATCGTCTGCGGGGGCTGGGTCCAATTCTCGTACCGCTTTGTGGCAAGTCTCGAGACATGCTTTGGCTATCCAATCAGGGCCTAGAAGTGATCGGGGTCGAGCTCGCCCCACAGGCGTGCGAAAGCTTTTTCTCCGAAAACAGCATCCCCCTCTCGCGAGAGCCCTTTGGCGAATTCGAACGCTTCCGCTCTGATGCAGTGACTTTATTTGCTGGCGACTTTCTTTCGTTCCGGATGTCGGAGCTTCCCAAACCCATCGGTGGATTCTACGATCGAGCTGCACTCATCGCGATGCCGCCGGAAATGCGCCCCAGTTACGCTCAAAAGTTTGTCGAGCTAGCCAATGACTTGCGCCGGGAGGCGCCACTTCGGGGACTTCTCATTACGATTCAATACGATCAAGCTCTCCTCAGCGGCCCCCCCTTTTCAATCAGCCACGACGAAGTGGTGCGGCTTTATGGAGATCGATTTAAAATTCGCACTCTTCACGAGACCCTTGAGAAGGGTTCGATCCGTTCGGTAAAACTTGACCTCGTTGAGCGAGCGTATGAGCTCACTGCCACGTGAGCTTGACACTCCTAGCCTTGAATTCTGCGTAGCTTGGCTCAGAATATAACTGTGAAAAAAATTTACACACTGTTTGGTCTATCGCTACTGGTGGCATCGTTCGCTAACGCTGAAGCAGAGCTTCCTGATGGACCGCTCTACAAATGGCCCGGCCCGCCTCCGATCCCTAGCGAAAACCCTTCAACACCTGAGAAGATTGAGCTCGGAAAGAAGCTCTTTTTCGATACACGCCTCTCCAAAGCCAACAAAGTCTCGTGCAACTCGTGCCATAATGCAATGAAGGCCGGAGATGACGGTTTGCCGCGATCTCCCGGGCACGAAGGCAAACTCGGCGGACGTAACTCGCCCACGGTTTTCAATTCCGCCTACTGGTCTGTCCAGTTCTGGGACGGCCGAGCACCGTCTCTCGAAGAGCAAGCGAAAGGACCGCTCATTAATCCGATCGAAATGGGTATGACTAACCATGATGTCGTAGTTGACATCGTCTCGACGGTGCCTGCGTACATCCAAGAATTCGAAAAGGCCTTTGGTCCTGGAAAAGTCACCATCGATAAACTCGTGAAGGCCATCGCCGCATACGAACGCACACTCATTACTCCCAACAGTCCCTATGACCGCTTTGTCGCAGGCGACAAGGCCGCTCTGGGAGCGGCTGCCAAGCGTGGTTGGAGCAAGTTTGGCCAAATCGGTTGTACCACTTGTCACAGCGGCCCCATGTTCAATGGGCCTGCGATGGCGATGGGAACTGGATTTTATCAAAAATTCCCAATGATCCCGGATCCAGAGCTCGACAAGAAGTATCGCTTGACTGAGGATACTGGACGCCACGCGGAAACAAAGCAGGAGTCCGATCGAAACCTTTGGCGCGTCCCTAGCTTGAGAAACGTAGCAATCACCGCTCC
>CAZGCK010000008.1:51516-53937 GCA_964524175.1 uncultured Bacteriovoracaceae bacterium
ACGGGTTCGGTCGCCTCGCTGGAGGACGCCGTACGCGTGATGGCAAAAACTCAGCTCAATAGAACACTCGAGCCCAATGATGTTGACGATCTCGTCGCGTTTCTAAAGTCGCTGACAGGCGAGAGACCCAAGCAGACGAAGCCCAAGCTGCCACCCAACCCAAAAGCTTCATAAGCTTGCTCGTGCGGTTCGAACATCCAGGTGTCGTGTTCATAGCCGAAAGAGCCTTAAGAGTTCCTTGAATGAATGATAGATTCTGAAGGGCGTTCTCGAGAGTTGAGTGGACCCAAACCCAACATGGGGTTAAGTTTGGAGGGTGAAAAAGCACCGGAAACTCATCTTACTGGTCCTCCTCGCCGCAACATCTATTGCCGCGTTATCGGTTTATCGGCAAAAAAGCAGCTATGACATTGCTTACCCGAAAACAGGCGAAATCACCGAAGCTGTCTACGGCCTCGGCACTGTAAAGTCGAATCGCAGGTATGAAGTAATCATCGGCGTACTCTCCACGGTGCAAAAGCTCTATGTCCAGGAGGGAGCTTCCGTTTCTAAGGATCAGCCGCTGATTCGTTTCGAAGAAGGCAGCCTTTTTCGTGCGCCATTTGCTGGCACGATCACCTACGTCAAAGTCCGGGAGGGCGAGACCGCCCTCCCTCATGCGCCTACCATCAAGCTCGAAGACCTCAGCGATCGATACATCGAGCTTTCGTTCGAGCAACAGGCTGCTTTGAGGATCAAGAAAGGCCAGCCGGCAAAGGTCTCTTTTGAGTCACTGCGAGGCAAGGTCCTGAGCGGGCAAATCAGCGCGTTGTTTTCGAGAGAGTCTGAGTTTATCGGCCTCGTTTCCGTCAATGGACTGGATTCGAGCGTGCTTCCCGGGATGACAGCCGACGTGACTGTCGAGATCGGCCGGATTCCTGACGCCACTCTTATCCCTCTCAAGGCCATTCAGAACGGGATGGTCACTGTCAGAAAAAAGGGCGAGCGGTGGCGCAAAGTAAAAGTTGAGATTGGCCATATCGATGGTCTTTATGCAGAGGTGCTGCACCAAGCGCTCTCGCCCGAAGACGAGGTCCGCGTTCCGCGCGCGCCGCAAGGCAAATAGGACGGGGCATGTTCTTTCTCTCATGGCGCCAACTCATTGCCCGAAAAAAACAGACCGTGCTGATCCTCCTCGGAATCAGCCTCGGAACCCTGCTTTTTGTGGGCATCTCGGGAGTACAACTCGGGATGCGCCAGTACATCTCCGAACAGCTGCTCAACAATACTGCGCACATCTTGATTTCTGGAGCGGACCGAGTCGTTGATCCCGAGGAGGTCACCGAGACGTTTTATAGCGATGCCGCTCGCGTGCGATGGATCACCGCTCCGTACGGGCGCAGAGGTGAGGTCCGACTACAAAACTACGCCGGGTGGAGAGACCGACTCAGCCAAGATCAGGACGTCGTAGACTTCTCGCCCCGGTTGAACGTGCACGTGGTCGGTACGAACGGAAAGTTCTCGGCCGCTCTCAACTTGATCGGCACGGTCCCGGAGCGACAGCTCCGCATCACGTCAATCGAGAGCTACATGCGCGCGGGCTCCTTTAAGGACCTCAAAAACGAGAATAGCATCGTCGTAGGCAGCGGCGTCGCCAAGGACCTGGGCCTCAAGGTTGGCCAGACGCTCGACCTGACCGCGGGCAAAGGCACGCCGCGACCATTCAGGGTCGTGGGTTTCGTCCATTTCGGCAATGAGCAGATTGATAGGTCGATCGCGTTTGGAGAACTAAACGATGTCCAGGCGCTCGCCAAGGCGCCGGGGCGGGTGAGCGAGGTGGCGGTCGCAGTTTACGACATGGACAAAGCCGCCGAGAGCGCCGCGAGATGGAAGGTACTGAGCGCGGACAAGGTCCAAGACTGGCAGGAAGCCAATCAGATCTTTATGGAGATGATCCGGATGCAAGACTTCGTCCGCTATTTCATCACGATTGCGATCCTGATCGTGGCAGCCTTTGGGATCTACAATGTCCTGACAATCATGATCACTCAGAAAAGGCGCGAGATCGCGATCCTTCGCGCCATCGGGTACGCCCCCGGACGGATCCTTGAACTCGTACTTTACCAGGGGTTGGTGCTCGGGGTTTCCGGTGGTGCAATCGGCCTGCTCTTTGGATTTCTGCTCTGCCTTTGGGCAGGCAGCATCAACTTTGGCTTCGAGATCGGCGGCAGCAACCATCTGCTCATCAGCTATGACTGGAAGATCTACGCGACCGCGTTCATTTCGGCCAACCTCTCTGCTTTGATTGCTTCGTACATCCCAGCTCGCGCGGCCAGCCGGATGACTCCCATCGAGATCGTGAGATCCGACGCATGATCGAGTGTCAAAACGTCATCAAAGAGTTTGGTCACCCTACCCAGCGCGTACTGCATGGGTTGAGTT
>CAZGCK010000008.1:53947-62648 GCA_964524175.1 uncultured Bacteriovoracaceae bacterium
AGCGTGTATCATGTCCTCCGCAAATATGGGAGCGTCTATTTCCTTTACCCGGGCGAAGAAGGGGAAATCTGCCCGAAAAGTCCGGATTTTTCGATCGCCGACGGGGAATTCGTATCCATTTCTGGACGCTCCGGGAGCGGCAAAAGCACACTCCTCTATCTCATAAGCACACTCGATGCTCCCAGCTCTGGTCAGGTCCTCATAGACGGGACTGACGTTGCGATGATGAAAACTGAAGCGCTTCATAAGTTTCGAAATCTCCACGTTGGCTTCGTTTTTCAATTTCATTACCTGTTGCCTGAATTGACCACGCTGGAGAACATCCTCCTTCCTGCGCGCAATCTGGGAAGAACCCAAGAGAGGACGCCCTACGCCTTGAAGTTGATGGAAGAGATGGGCATCGGGGCTCACGCTCGTAAGCTTCCGGGCGAGATGTCGGGCGGTGAGCAGCAGCGCGTGGCGATTGCGCGCGCTCTCATTATGGAACCCCGGTATGTCTTTGCTGACGAGCCTACGGGCAATCTCGATACCACCAATGCGGGCATCGTCATGTCGATGCTCAAGCGGGCCAATAGCGAGAAAAAAACCACCCTGTGCCTAGTGACGCATGACCCTCAGTTCTCGGCCATGGCAGGCAGGCAAATCCATCTGGTAGATGGCAGGATCGCCTAATCGATCAACAAAGCATGAAGGGAGCAGGCCCTAAGACCCGCCCCCAACCGCTTACTTGCGTTTGGCGATGCTGCCGTCGACGGGATTGAAGTAGATTTCGATGTTCTTCCCATCTTTGTCAGTTCCATAAATTTCGTAACAAGATCCTGGCTGCTTGAACTTTCGGATTTTATAGCCTTCTGCCTCGGCCTTCTTCTTGAAGTCCTCAACACTCATCCATTTTTCTTTGGGCTCATCAGTGCAGTTCTTAGCTGCTTGTGCCACTCCGCTGCTCAGCACCACCAAGCTCATCATCGCGATCAATGTTTTCATTTGTGTAGCCTCCGTAGACTATTTAGGGGCGAGATTGCTCCTGCCACCACAATGAAGGTTTTCTAAGATTTTGATAGTGTGCAAATGCTGTAAGACCCGGAATTCGCATGACATACGGCAAATGCCCGATGCGCAATTGAGCGAGAAAGCGCAGAATAAGAGGCAACAAAGTATTGCAATTAGATGGGAGACAAATATGAGAACAACCAAATCAAAAGTATACGACTGGCCAACCCGTTTATTTCATTGGTCTTTTGCTGGACTGTTCGTGGGGACCTTCTTGATTGCAAAAACCATCGACGATGAGTCGCCGGCTTTCTCCTACCATATGCTGCTCGGGCTCACTCTCTCTGGGACGGTCTTCCTTCGGATCCTCTGGGGCTTAATCGGCAGCAAATATGCGCGTTTTTCTTCGTTCGCCTTGATGCCCTCAGAACTTTTCCACTATTTCAAAAGCCTGTTGTTTGGTCACACAGCGCGGCGCCTGGGTCACAATCCCGCCTCGAGCTGGGCCGCGTTGATCATGATGACGCTTGCTATAGGCCTTGGCGTCACGGGTTATCTCATGACCTCGGGTGGCGACAAGGAGGCCATTGAAGAGATCCATGAGCTTTTCGCGAATGCGTTTTTAGTGACAGCGATCTCTCACGTTGCAGGAGTGCTGCTCCACACGATTAGGCATCGAGACGGCATCGCTCTGAGCATGATTCATGGAGGCAAAACACCAATCGAAGGCGAGTCACCAATCACTCATTCTCATGCTGGTGCCGGCCTCATATATATCGCGATCGTCGGAGTGTTTGCCTTGCACCTAACCAAGAATTACGATCCCGGCACGAAGAGGTTAAACCTTTTTGGAAGCACGCTCCAACTTGGAGAATCCGACAATGGCGAGCACTCGAAGTCAGATGACTAACAAGATTGAGGCTAGAAAATGAACCAAAGAGAACGATCGCTCATAGCTCTAATCCTAGCAACTATCGTTGTATTGGTCACAACTGATCTCTTCACGGACTTCAGCGAAGGCGCTCGTTGGTGGCACCTGTTGGTTGAAGCTTCGGTCGCGCTTGCAGCTCTGATTGGGATTTTCTTATTGTACCGCGGATCAATTGCACTCAAGCATTCGCTTGAGACTGAAAAGAAAATCTCCAAAGAGCTTCAGGTCGAGGCCGAAAAATGGCGATCGCAATCTAAGAAGTTCATAGCAGGCCTTAGTCAGGCAATCGACTCTCAGCTCTCCTCTTGGAAGCTCACCGACTCCGAGAAGGAAGTGGCCTTCTTGCTTCTCAAGGGGTTAAGTCTCAAAGAAATCGCAGAAATCAGAAACACCTCGGAGAAGACCGCTCGCACTCAAGCCATAGCGATCTACGCAAAGTCAGGTCTGGCTGGTCGATCAGAGCTCTCAGCATTTTTCTTAGAAGATCTATTGATGCCTCAATAAAAAGGTGTTCGAGTCATTTGCCAAACGAACTGCGACGCCTTGAAACTAAAGTGTGCTGAGAAGTGCTTGGCTAACCCAAGTCATATATCTAGGCCGGCAACGTCATAATCAGTGGCGCATGCTCAGTAATCACGATTGTGTGCTCGTACTGCGCAGTAAAAACTCCCGGATTCGTTAACAAAGTCCAGCCGTCACCTTTCTCGAAAACTTCGCGAGCGCCCGACGAAACGAAAGGCTCAATCGTGATCACTTGATTTTTCTTCAAGATACGTTTGTCACGTTTGTCGTAATAGCCCGCAATGAATCCGGGTGCTTCATGAAGCGCTCGGCCGACGCCATGGCTCCCAAGGTTTTCAATGACAGTAAATCCGTTTCTGACCGCCTCAGTCTCAATCGCATAGCCGATCCGATTGAGCCTCGCTCCCGCGCGCGCTTCTAGCATCGCGCATTCAAGAGCACGCTTAGCAGCTGTACAGATTCGCTGATGAAGCTGCGACTCAGGTGGAATAATAGCTGACCCCCCTGTATCGGCAAAATAGCCATCCAGCTCGGCTGAAACATCGATGTTTACAAGATCTCCCGCTTTAAGAACTTTTGAGCCAGGAATACCATGCGCAGCCTCTTCATTGACGCTGATGCAGGTATGACCCGGAAAATTATACGTGAGTTTTGGCGCAGACCGAGCCCCATTCACGGAAAGAAACTGACCACCCAGTGCATCTAACTCTTGCGTCGTGATGCCCGGCTCGAGTTTGGATTGCATATGCTGAAGGCAACGGGCGACAATTCGGCCGATTTTGCGAAGAGCTTCTAAGTCTTTTTCGGAGTTGATCGACATAGTACGAGTTTAATTGAGTCTGGTGACACGGTCACTAGCTTAATCTGAAGCGGAAAGGCCTTAGCCTGGAACTGAAGCAGACGCCGTGTTCCCTGAAGTCCCTAGAAAAGGTGTACGAAATCGCGCCGATCTGGCGTAACTTCTAAATCTTGAAAAAATCCAAAGAGAAACAATGGGCGCCCTCCTCCTTGGATTCTCGAATGACGGTCCTTACTTCTTCGATGGTTTTGACGAGCAACGCCTTGATGCGATTGATATCGGCGTCAGCAATCGTCACCGCGGACGAATAGTGAAGATCTGTGCTGAAGGTTTCTTTCTCTAACGAAGCGATTGCACGCATTCTCCAATTAGTATGAAACTTAGATATAAGCGGAGAGTCACTTCCGAGATGGATTCGAGTTGTACCGATCTCAAAGCGCCCCTTCTCTTTTTTTATAGCAAGCCCGATTGAGGTCAGAAATTCGAGCACTTCATTGACACGCTTAGCGGATACGCCTAAGTACCGACTGATTGCTTCTCCGCTTTGATATTTTTCTATCGAAAGCATCACGTGCACTGCACCGTAAATCCAAGAACTATAAAAAATAGCTTGATCATCAAGAGAGAGACCGGCCTTCACGCCAAGGCGCTCTTTTAAGATTAATCTCTTCTCGAGAATTGCCTGAATCTGACCTTCCAACCGTTTTCTGAGCGCCGCCGTTCCAGCGCGGTCAAACTGAACGAGCAGCAAAAAGAAATTTGCCTCTTCTTGCGTGTGGCCAAAGTACTCGTTAACGCCCTCGGCCTGCTCAAAGCTCAGATGAGAACTGCCTCCCAGCACTTGAGAAATGTGGGAAACCGTAGCCCCAAGAGCGTTAGCCAGCGCCATGCGCACTCCGCGACCACCCTTCGGTTTTGCCGCAATGATAGCCCGCAAATAGGCCTTATATTCTCTATAATCGAATATGTCTTTCTTCATAAGTTACATATTATTATCAACATTCGATTCATAAATGATGAATATTCTAACCAGTTCGTCATGAAAACAATTTGTTAGTCAACAAAGAGATCTGACATAGTCGCTTCGACGTACTTAAAATTGTCGTCTTGAAATTAAAGCAGAGGAAGGAAAACAAATGAATAACCAACCTAACGCAGAACGAAAGTCGGAGCGTGAACTCGTCTCCTCCCGCACCATCAGCGGGTCCCCAAGTCTCGTGTTTGAGGCTTGGACCAATCCTGAGCACTTTAAGAAGTGGTGGGTGCCAAAATCAGCCCCCATAACACTTGCATCCTGTGAAATAGATGTTCGCACCGGCGGAACATACCGTCTTGTGTTCAGTGCTGGGGATCAGAGTGCGGAGTTTTTTGGCAAGTATCTCGAAGTAACTCCATACTCGCGTTTGGTTTGGACCAACGACGAAGGAGGAGTAGACGCCGCTACCATTACCACAGTGACCTTCGAAGAAGTGGATGGCGCGACCTTAGTGATCGTAAGCGATCTATATCCATCAAAGAATGCACTCGATGACGCCATTGCCACAGGCTATAGCGGCGCTATGCCTGAACAGTTGGAGCAACTCGAGCAGCTCATTGTTAACCAAAAAAACGTTTAATCCTAAAAATCTCTGTGCTCAGAAGTCACTGATTTTTCAGCCGCAGAAAACTCAGGGAGTTTCTATGGTTTCCAAGGTGAGACACTTTTTCACTCGATGCCCTCCAAATTATACGGTCATCGCCAACCATCGCGCTATGTAGCGACTCGTTTCGCTATGAAATTGTTGAATTGCAGCTTCAGAGCGTCTGTTCTTGAGATACGACAGCCCAATCGAGTGGGGCGCCAGATCCACAACAAACCCACCTCATGGCACTTTAAGCAGTCGACCGCGCGAAAAATCTTCCCAAAGCCCTACTTTTGCTACGCAGATGCTACGCGCGGACGTAGCTTCGCCTGCCGCTTTTTTGCAGCTATCGGAAAATATTGATTTTAAAGAATTTAATGGCGGACCCGAGAGGATTCGAACCTCTGACCTTCGCATCCGTAGTGCGACGCTCTAATCCAACTGAGCTACGGGTCCAGGAGTGAAACGATAAGGGGTGTTGGATACACTAGTTGATCTGGTGCCGCAATAAGAGAAACTATTTCTCCAAAATTTCAATCGAATCGAGCGAGTTTAACAAGATCTGAGGGTTGGCCTGGTTAGGGTCGACCTCATTGAAAATGCCAGTTGCCTTTACACGGACCCGGGTGCTGATGAGCTTATTGCGACCATTCACATACGCAGTAGGATGGCGATCCCAAGCCTTTTGAAGAGCCTCTCTGATTTTCGTGAATAGTGCCGGATCTTCAAAATTGACGAGCGTGTATTGACGCTTAAGTCCTGATTGCAGCTCTTCTAGGACCGCAAAGATATTGAACTTCACGATCGGGCTCTTGGGAAACAAGACCAGCGCGCCCTCGATCGACCCCTTCTTGCCATGCTTATCCTTAATTGCCTCAAGAACCTGAACCGGTTGGGGAGCCGTCTCATTGAGCTTGAGATGCATGGGGCGATCGGGATCAGTCTGGATACCAATGCTTAATTTTACGATATCTCCACGATAAAGCTTCTCCGTCAGAGCACCGTTTTGCACGAAAATCGGTAGGACCGCGTCCTTATACTCGACCACCAAAACGTGACCATCCGAGTGTACAGCATGAACGATAAAGTCAGCGCTATCCTGATTCAAAAGCTCATCAGGCAGGCGGGCTTCATAGCTATAAGAAGAAGACGGATAGGCAGTGCTGTACTTCTTGATCACATCAAGAGAAGTCACCTTGATGTGCTTCTGCGGGCTTGGATTCTTGAGAAAAGATCCTTTGACTCGAATGCGATCGTGGCGATTCAGCGTCCCGAGCTGGGTAGTCACTGCAGGCTCATAAGACACGAGCGACATCTCAACGTAGTCAAAGAAGTCAGTCGGATTGCGATAAGTAAAAACAAAAAGCCCCTGCCCCACTGCGGAGCCATGGACTTCACCTTCGGCGCCAGTCGTGGCAAGTTTTTGTTCGATTTCCTTGAAATCGATGGCATGCGCGCAAGAAGCCGAAAAAATCAAAGATCCCAACCAAAAAACATAAAGGCTAAGCCGTGTCATTTTTCCAGAACTAGCACTGGCTGAGCGACGGGTCTAGAGGGCCTGTGTAGAAAACTGAGTTCAGCACCTCGCTCGGGCCTGTTTCTCATGCGGCACAAAGATTCGCCCTGCGAAATCTATGGGTGGGTTAATTATATTCGACGCATTAAATCTAGAGCCCCCCGTTCTGGGCTTTTTGAGTCGCCCAAACCTCGCACGTGCGACACCAAGCGCGTTTTCAACAGCCCCATGGCAGAGAAATTTTGAATTTTTTTCACAGAAAGAGAGCCACTCCGCTCCCGACCTGAATGGAGGTGTGAAAAAGGGACCTTTTTTGACACGACAAGTCAACTCCGGAATAATGTCGATTTCGCCTCAGAGACCGACTGATTTTAGTTGGCCCATTCATTGCTCAACGGGAGGCACTGTGTCTGAGCATTGTTATTAACCCTGATTTAAGAGGTCTCAAATGAAAGTCATGAAACAGTTCGGCCTGATCGCACTCTGCGCATCGGCACTCTTGGTAACGAAAGCCCCTGCCTTCGCGGATACAACCGATGTCGAATCCGATGTCACTCTTGAGCAATTCAGCTCAGATGATCGAAATGAACTAGACCTGGACTCCTTGACTGATGCCTCTGAGTTGGACGACTCCGAAGAAAGCGTCGAGGCTTCTACCAACGGTCCTCGCTTACACCCTCGCCCACGCGCCCCACGCCGAGTCATCTTGCCACGTCCAGCTCCTCATCGCCGGATCGTCCGCCCTCGTCCTATTCACCCTCCAGTGATTGTTCGCCGCCCTCCTGTATTTCGTAGTTACCCTCGCCCTCTGCCTCATTACTGGGAATGCTTCTCCGAAAATGCGTACGGCCAGATCTTCCGCGCTACCGGCCGCAGCTTCCGAAGCAGGGTGATCCAAAACTTTGCGGTTAACAGCTGCTTACGCTCCGGCGTGAACTATGGTTGCCGCCCAACGGGTTGCCGCTAAGCCTCTCGCTAAGACTCTCTGATCAACTGCTGTTTGATCACATCACCGCCGAACCATCGCCGCAAGGCTTGGCTCGGCGGTTTTATTTTGTAGAGGCCCATCGGGTTGGCTCTTTAGCAACAAACTAGGCCTTGAGTTTTCTCACCCTGATGAGTTGCCGTCTGTCATTCGATCGGGATTTAGAGCCTGGCAAAACTAAGCACCTCTCAGAGACGCAAAAAAGCCAGGCCCCGCAAACGCGGAACCTGGCTCTTGAATGTGACTTACAGAGGGGGAACCGCTTCGCGATACCGGCCACTGATCAACGCTTTTGCCAAAAAGTCCCGGGCCTCTCGGAGCAGAATTTCTCGATAGGCCGACTGTCCATCAAGAGAGCGAGGACAGGAACCCTATAAGAGACTTCTTGGGTTTAACGAGCGATTAGTACATGCGAGTCACGGTCGTATAGAGGCGATAGTCATACTTACGGCCATTATCCGATCCAAATCCGCCTGGAGTGTATTCGCTGCAAACAGCCGAAACAACTGCTTGTTCTGAGTTCAACATCGAAACAATAGTCTGCGCGCGAACACAATTGTTGGTGTTGATAAAACCAAGCGAAGCGCTAGCTCCTACAGGAAGATCGCCCAAGAAAGTCACTTGCGAGGTCAAGCGATAGTCGTAATAACGTCCTTCGCGAGAGCGATAGCCGCCGGGCGAATAAGGGCTACATTCAGATTGCACTAAGACCTGGGGGGAGCTGAGGAGCAACACCGTTTTCTGAATGCTCTCGCAGGTGTTGGTATTGATGTTGGCGAGCGGGAGGGTGATATCTGCGTGTGCAATAGAGCCTGTCCCTAACACGCCTGCGATCGCAAAAATTCCAAACTTCTTCATAAACTTAGTTCTCCTAAAGATTGATTTCGTTCAACTTGCCGCGCGAATGTGCAAACGCAATGCCGCGAAACTTTTGAAAACACTTCCGTTGTCTCAGCGAAATCATGCAGTAAAACCACTGGCGCAGCGGGCCTCAATGCTCCTGCTTTTTTAAGTCAGGAATAAAATGGCTCCATTTACCTTGAAAAACCTATTCATTCTTTCACATCTCGCTTAATTCTAACGCGAGAGCCTTTTTCGAATAAACACTCTGGGGGAGAGTCATGAAAAACTATTCGTTCGTGCTGACCGGCGGGCTTGCTGGATTAGCACTATTGGCCGCGTCTACCTTTTGTCACGCAGTACCCATTGAGCTAGTTCAAACGGTTCCAATCGAAACATCCCTCTCTTTGCCTGGATTGCGACATACTCAAGAAGTTTGGCTAGATCTCATCAACTCTGCTCAAACGGAGATCGATATCGAGCAAATGTATGTCTC
>CAZGCK010000009.1:0-796 GCA_964524175.1 uncultured Bacteriovoracaceae bacterium
TCAGCGGCTCAAGCAACACTTCGGCCGTCAACGCGGCCTGCGCCAAGTTTGCCGACACAACCGAGAGCAGCACGACTGACAACTGCAACTTCACCACGGGCAGCGGCACGACGGGAGCCATCGGCTGCGGAGCGCCTAACGGCCTGTTTCGCGTGAGCGAGTTTGATTGCCTCCAAAACACGATCAACGACGGCAACGGAGGCCCGAGCGACGGCGTCTATTTTCGCGCCATCTTTGATCGAAGCAAGCTCGGGTCCAAGGAGAACATCCAGATGATCGTCGAGTATGTCGCCTCAGCCTACAACCAGGCTCCCGCGCTTCCAAAAAACTGTTTCGTCAATGGTCAGGTAGCGCCAGAAAACTGCTCCGACTTGACCTGGAAAATCTACCTCAAGCACACGGTGAGCGAGATCGTGCAACCCCTGCTTCCGATCATTCCGCCCACCCAGAACTTCGTCAACACTGGGCTCAGCTCAAGCGGAGCCAGTCCGCAAGCGCGGCAGATCATCCTGCCTATCGCTTCGGATGCGAATCTCACGGTCATGCAGATGAGCCGGATTCGCTCGAACCTCAACGTCAACAACTCGTCCGTTCAGAACGCTTGCAGGGCCAGCGGCACGCTGCCTGCCAATTCACCGCTTTGCACGGGCCTGATCATTAACTCGATTAGTTTTTACCGCATGTGAGAGAGGAGCCTTGGGAAATCCATTGAAAAGGAAGAGAATTCCCCATCACAAAAGAGACAATGCACATGGGGCGCGGAGCGCAGCCCCCCGTCTACTCGTCGCTTTTCATG
>CAZGCK010000009.1:806-10322 GCA_964524175.1 uncultured Bacteriovoracaceae bacterium
CTATTGCTCTTCGCAGGATGCGCAGCCGATCCTTCTTTTACCAAGAAACTCGCTCAAACTACTGGCACCAGCACGCTGTCCACCCAACAAGCGCTCTCCGGAGCAGCGATGGGGGCGAGGATCGTTTTTCACCATTCGAACTTCTTCAGCCTCACCTCGCCCAACGCATCCAGCTGCGCGGGCGACGCCAAAACCTACTACGATCCGATGGCCGTTGTCCTGCCCACTGCGCCTTCAGGAGGAACCGCTGGATATGGACTGGCCGGCTCAACCACGCTTCCAGGAATCACGGGCCTCACCGGTCCCACGGGGGCCGCCCCGTTTCCGATCTCAGCGCTCTCTAGCCCCACCGAAACCGTGCGACCGTCTTTTATCAAGAACGTCTCAGTCGACCTCACGGATACGAACGCATCGACCCCTTCGAACCTGGCTTCGTCCTGCTCGCTGGGCAGAGGGGCAAGCGTCCCACCCACCTCGAGCTGCGCGACATTTGATTTTGGCGCCATCGGAGGAATCTCTACGACCATGGGTGGCACTCTTCTCGTCATCGGCGGCATCCAAGGTTACAACTGGGCGGGCCAGCTTCCCGGTGGCACGGGCTATAACGACTTTGATTTTTACGGCCCAACGGTGAGTTGTGGACCCGTCAAACCCACCAGCGGCCCAGGCGCCATCACCGCGCCCACAGGGTTCAACGAATGCCCATCGAGCGTCTTTGCGTTGGGAGTAAACTCGTTGCCCGAGTCTGCGTTCGCATCCAGCCCGGATCTCATGCCTGCTTATATCGGGACAACGGGACCTAGCGGACCCGTCTCCACCTGGGCCAATATATCAGGCGTGGTGGGCTACTCAGGCCCTGAGGGAACAGCGGGAGCATCCGCTGTTTATAGCGCGGGCTCTGAATCGATTCTTCTCTTCGGTGGTGCGGCGCCGCTTGCAGCGGTCGGGGCCACAGGGCCAGGACAAACCGTGTTTGACACTTGGGTCTTTGATCTCAAGACGCAGACTTGGAATCTTAAGAGCTCCAACATCTTTGTCGCCAACAAGATCCTTAACCTCAACGATGTGGCGCTGGATATCCGCTCGGCGGGCACCGCTCCCTGCACTACCGCCTCAGCATCCCCGTGTGATACCTCGGCACACGTAGCGCCATTTCCGCAGATTATCCCTCATTCGGTGGGATCTCGGGCGCTGTTTGGCTACCTTGCAGTCCCGGGCATGGCGCTTAAGACCGACCAGGTGCCATCCACAGGCCTCATGGATAATGCCAACATCGACACGACCGATCGTTTGATCATCGTCGGAGGCCTGGGAGGAGACGCGGGAGTGCTCTCGGACACACATCGATTTAATCCAACCTATGGTCCGGAAGTGATGGATGCGCTGAACCGAGACGGCGATGCATTGGGCACTCCCGCTCGAGTGACAGGCGATGCGATCCAAGTCGGTACAAGCGCCGCCAACGGGCTGGATCTTTCCTTTGGGCAGCCAGTGCAAAACACGACCGCTACCCAATTCGCACTCCAGTGGATCAGCAGCTTTCATACAACCACGCTGAGCAACTCTTACGGGTTGAGCTTCACACCTACTTCAGCGACTACGACTCCCGTTCAAGGCAGCCAATATTACACACGTCGCAGCAGCCATTTCCGTCCCGACCTGCCTCCCTTGACCAACGGTCCTTTGGGAGGCAATCTTGCCGTAAACACGGCATTTGCTCCTGCAGTGAATACTACTGTCGCAACCGGAGTGCCGGGCACGGGGTATGTCGTTGCGGCAGGCGGGTTCGATGCGGCGTCAGTGGGCAGCACCGGTGTAACGGGCGTGCCTCTGAGTCAGGCGGTTTGCTCGACCGATAATACGATTGTCAACGATGGGGTCGAGGTTCTCGGCACCGGCGAAGGTTCAATTGGCTGCGGTGGCGGCCTCTCGCTGATGAGCCGCTTCTACAACGCTGGGACCCAGACTGACCACGAGAACAGAACATCTCAGTGGAGCATGGTTACCAATTTTATTGATACGTTCAGTACTCCCAATACTCCTCTTCTTTGGACTCAGTTGCGCGAGATCCCCACTATCGCGATGGAAAGCGGAGTGCCTCGTCGTGACACTTGGGTTCCCTGGGTTGGCGGGGCACACCTCCTCCCGGGCTTCGACATGAAGAGAAATGAAGTGGCCTTCTTTGGAGGACTGGACTGCAAAAACTACGTTGACGATGCGTTTGCTCCTTGCAGAGGTTACAAGAGTCCCGGGCGATATTGGCGACTCTCCACCAATCCCGCGGATCGATTTGTTCCTGGAGACGGAGTCACAACCGCCGCGGTAGGAGACCCCGTTACAATGGTACCGGACAGTGAAGTTCGTGCAGCCGATTGGAACGGAACAGGCTGCTCTCCCAATGCCATTACAGGCATTTGCACGAGCCCAGCTACTCAACGCATGCCCACTCACGCCGGCATGGCGACTGCTCGCGGCCTCGATCCCGCAGGCAACGTGATCATCGTAGCCTGGGGAGGAGCGCAGTCCGCGCAAACCACTGAAGGGCAAAACCGAGTTTACTATCTCTACAATGCCGGCCTCGCCTACCCCGCAGTTAACCCTACGTGGGCCTATGCAGATCCCGTCAACCAAACCGTCACTGGCTCTCCAAGCCCCCCTTCGGAGCTGATCAACGCTCAGATGGTCTATAGCCACGTCACCGGCAAATACTACGTCTACGGAGGCCTGGACCGCTCCACAGGCACGACCCGAGGAGATACATGGGAGCTGACCATCACTGGAGGCGGAGCCACGGGATGCCAAGGGCAAACGACCAACCCGTGCTACTTTGGGTGGAAACTACTCAACGGCCCAGGCGGCCTCACTTGTTATCCACAATCGCGATGTACTGCAGTGAGTGGCGTGACAGCCGGCCCCCCCTTCCGTCGCTCGCATCGCATGACTGAAGTGAATTATGACAACCAGAATCCCGGGGGAGTCGACGGAGACGCGACAGGAGGGGTTGTAACCGCCGCCAATCTCCGTTTGCTAGGTGGCGAGCAAGCCTGCACCGCCACTTCGCCCTGCTCTTACGGCATCTTCATGGAAGGGGGCACGCCCGACGGGATTCACTTTGTCGGCGATCGCTGGATGTTTGATCCGACCGCCAACGGCGGAGGCGGGCATTGGCAATACATGGGCGAGTTCCCGCCGCGCAGGCTCGCTGCGATGGCCGCGGTGGACTACTTCGTTCCGGCCCTGTCCAGGACCGTGCATCGATCCATCATGTTCGGCGGCGAAACCGGATTTCAAGCTCCACAAATGGCGACCGCAAAAGACTTCGTGACCGATAGCTCCGGGGCTACTCAAAAATATTTTGTCGCACCAACTCTGGGCGACACCTGGATGTACGATCACGACAACAACACCTGGAACCGCGTGCGCTTACTTGGCAAGGGATACGACGCGCCGGCAGGCACAACTGACGACACCATAAAAAATCTTTCTCCTGAAAGCGAAGTCCGCCAGGCGTACAACGCGCTCAATCCCGAAAATAGAACCACGGTAGCCGATCCCGCTACGGCTCGCACGAGCAGCTACTCGGAGCTCACGCCCCCTCCTCTCGCCGGCGCCATGATGATCACCCGAACTTTCAAAACAGATCCAATCACCGGGGGTCTGAAGGCTCTCAAATTGCCCGAGGTTTACCTCATCGGCGGAAGACTCAAAAATGGCGATTTCATGCCGCTGAACCGCATCTATAAATTCTGCGCGGGCTCTACGGGCGACGCGTTTACTGCTCAAAACACCGGCCCAAGCATACTCAGTACGACTAATTTTAACTGCGATGCGTTTGACGACTCGCTGGACTCGACTTCGACCGCCGATGATCCGGTCTACGTCAACGCATCCTCGACCAGCCCGGTCACGGACTACGTCGGACGTTGGATGCGCAAGACTCCCAACCCCGTCAGCCCTGATACCAGTTTTCCCGCGGGTCTGGACAATGCCACCAACTTCAGCACGGGCCGAGTGGGTTCATTCATGGGCGCTGCCGCATACGATCCCACCCGAGACCGAATCCTCGTATTTGGTGGCCTCACATCCAACCTTGCTGGCAGTCTGAGCAAAGTCACCGATCAAAGCGCCCTTCTGACCGGTGCAACCGTCTACGAGTATACGCCCCCCAGCCCAGTCGCCCCGACAACCGTATTAAGCAATGCACAACGACTTGCTTTACGAGAGGGATCCTGGCGCTCTATACCTTCTTGCTCGCCGTTCACTGCCCCGGTTGGTCGCTACGGTCACAGCTTAGCTTTTGATACGAACCAACAAGGACTCGTCATGGTGGGCGGCTACGATGCGTTTGGCAACCCGCTTACGACTACCGTCTCCTACCCCGGTGGGCGCACCTACACGACCCCAGAGGTCTGGACTGGCACCTACTACGCTGACAACGTGAGCGCGGCAAGAAACGCCATCGACCCCAATGTAGCGATCACGAATGGCCCTTGCTTCTACTGGAAAAAAATCACGCTCTTTGGCAACTCGATCGACATCCCCTCGCAATCGCCTCCGCAAGTCAGCATCGCGCACGCCGCAAGCGTCTACATCCCAGCTTCTGGATTCAACACCGGCTACTACTCGATGTTCGACAACTTCTGCGAAAAAGCGGGCCCCATCAACTCAGGCGACCTCAACATCAATAAACTCCTGGCCGGTGGCGCTTACATCGACATCGACCGAAGCCAGCTTGGCGCGAACGAGAACTTGCTGCTCAATCTCACCTACATCCCACTAGGCACCAACAACCGCAGGCCCGACTTACAGTTTGTCCCCGCCAACGAGTCGGCCGTCTTCAAGGTGCATCTCATGAGAAGCGGCCAGGTCACTGATCTGCTGCGCCAGGTTTTGCAGCCTCGCTACATGGCCTACACAGCCTCGGATCAGTTCCCGCAAATCGCGCAAAGCATCTCGGTGCTTGCACCTCCATCGGGGCAGATCACGACTGAGCAGATCCTGGTCCCGTTATCGATCGACCCGACGATCGATCGCATCCGCATTGAGCGCTACTCAGGCACTGGCATCCTGCTGGATGCGAGCATCTATCGAATGGGGAACGAATGAAAACCGAAAAAACCGCGTCAGCCAAGACACAGTCTGGATCTCGCAATGCGGACAACGAGTTACACTGCCCATCGCTTAGTCGCCGCAAACTAATTAAACATATTTTAGAAAAGATCAAAAAAACGATGCTTTTTGAAGAATTTACGACCAGAATCCAGCTTCAATCACCCCGTTGCCTAACTTCTCTACAGCCGCAGCACTCCTATTCAGCACCAACCCCGCGATTACAGGCAAATATGGATTCGCACGCATGCGACTTGCAGCTTCTTCTAGGATACGGAGGGGAGCGCGTTTGAATTCGAGGAAGAGTACCGGCCCATCTCGCATCTTAGGCTCGAAAGCGGGTTCAAAGGCATGGTTAGCTGCCTTGTTGTGCCTCCTTGCCTTTGGATCCGGCTGCACGAACCTCCTGAGCAAAGCCCAGAAACTACTTGATGACGTCGCCAACGGGAGCCTTCCATTCGTAGGCGGCAGCGATCAGAACATCGCGCCCATCACATTGGCTCGCGTTCAACTGAGCACGCTGAGCCCCACCGACACCCTCGACCTCCTAGGCGACGGCACCCATTCAATGGGGAGCTTCTGCACCTCTAAGAGCGGAAGTGGCGGCTCGACCGGGCCTACGACTTGTACCTGCAATATCAGATTTATCCGGACCGACGGATCCTCCGGAGAGTTCGATGTGGACACGATTTACCACGAGAGCGACTTGCTCCGCTGCCAGTACACGCTGGTCCCATCGGGAGTCGATTTTATCACCGTATCGATCAAGCTCACCAACATCGACGCCACTTCGAACTCCATCAACTTTAGATTTGGAAACGCGACAAGCATCGACCCGACTGACCCCGCTTCATTTGTTCAAGTTCAGCGTTATCAGTGCCGCGACCTGATCTTTATTCCCTACCTTTGGGATGGGTCGATCTATGACCCGATCCTGTCTGAAGACCCAAGATTCACGTTTCCCCTTAATTTTTACACAACAAATATGGGCAAAACACTCTCAATTTATGCCGCCGGCGATGACTCCCTGGGCGTACAAGGCGGGACCACTTTTTTTAACTGCCCACCCATTCCCAACGATACGAGTTTTGGGATGGACCTTTCGATCTACAGCGTGTCTGCGGACACGACCGGCAGCAAGCTGATCTTCCCTCCAACGGGCTTGTTCGATCGCTCGACGTTTTTCTTAGCCAAAAAGCCATCAGGCGTGTTCAACGTGCCGGTGAACTCAGTGATCATGCCTGGCAAGATCACAGCCAACGCAGTCGTTGCACCTGGGCAAACGCCGCCTGCGGTAATTCCTTCGATTGGGTTCGCCGCGCGCCCGGTGATCAGCTCGTCCGGAGTCGAAAGCTGCCCTGACACCTCGACCAGCATCCCGCCTGGGTTTCACTGGGCCAAGCTCTGGCAATTCCGCGCCTCTTTGGGTAATCGCCTCGTGCCCACCAGTCGAACCTTGGCCTCACTTGGACAGATCAACTGCAACACCAGCGCATATACAGTGGCGCCCGTCCCGCCTGCGCCTAATAACTATCCTTTCCCCGATTGCGAGGGTCAACCCTCTGCAGATGCCGTTGGAGCATGGCTTGCCGCTCGGTTCTCAGAAGGACTTTCAATGTGCGCCAATATCTCTCCTGGCGGCACAACTAACCCTAACGCCACCAGCACTACATGTCAGCAGTACAGCAGTACAGGCAATGCTGCCGGCTGCGACGCGCATCCAAGCGGCCTGCCCTTCTCCAGCGTTGACTTCTCGACCTTCGCGCCGGGCACCGACATCTGGGTCCCGACTCGGCGAGACCCCAATTTTGGATGCAACGGAGCAACCCCTCAAGATCTGGCTCACATCTGCCAAGAAAGCACAGGCCACGTGCCCTTTGATTCACCTCTCACGGTGGCTACCCTACCGATCGACGCACCCGGATCGACCCGGCCCTCAGACTTCTTGTTTGTCGTGTCTCCACCCAACGTCACGCTGGACGATATGAATCCGACGTCTGCAGGCATCACCCACGCCATCTACAGCCCGATTCGATTCTTCTCGCCAAATGATTGTCGCTCACCGGATCCCGACCAGCCTCTTTCTCCTAACGATTGCAGTCCTGCACGCATCGTTCACTATAATTTGAATACTCATGACGTCGGATCCGGCGGCGACCCTGCCGCAGCCGATCCAAATCGATCCGGAGATTTCCCGCTCTGCGTGATTCAACCCAATTAGAGGCCAATTCAGATAAAATGAGAGATAATCCAGGAGACCTCACTCAAACTATGAAGCCAGCCCCGAAGGCTAAGACGACAAACCTCCGCAGCCAAGCAATCGCAAGCATCCTGCTAGCGACGTCGATCGCTTTGGGTGCGAGCGCCTGCGTGAACTCCAAGCTCCCAAAACTCGACAAAAAATCCAACCCGAGCGCCTCTCCTAGCCCGGGCATCTCGACCGCTGTAGGCGACCAGTTCACGATCTCTGAGGTCGTTGTGGGAGCCACCAACGGCCAGGCCGCTCCTACCGGTGCCACGCCTGTCACCACGATCTTCTTTGATCCCTCGAGAGCCGTGCCCGCCAATACGGCAAATGGACCCGCTTTTATCTCGAACCACTGTTCAGCCAACGCCGCTGGAGGGCAAGCCTCTGCTAAGCCTTGCGTTTGCCAGTTCACCTGGTCGGAGCTCAACGCAAGCACAGGCAACAATATTCCGTTCACTCGCACTATCCAGACCAGCGTCGTGAACGCTCAGCAGTCGCTAGTGACCTGCAACGCTCCCGATGTGTTCAACGCAGAGATCCCCGAAGGCACGACCATTAGGATCACGATTCTTCCTGGACCCGGCAGCTCAGAGGTCTTCACGAGCGGAACCTTCAGCTATGTCAAGCCTGTCGCCGTGCAGGCGGGCGACTTTCGCGACCAACTCGGCCGATCTTTTATCAACGTCATGCACTACGCCTGCTACGAGCAGTTTCAGCGAGGCGCAAGCATCACGAGCAAGATTGGTACGCGCACCAACAGCCAATCGGGCGAGCCAAAGTCCTACCCGCAAGCCAATCAGTTCTGCGTGCAAAGAGGCGGAGGGACTCCTGCGCAAGGCTGCGATACACCGACAAACACTCCTCAATCCAATTTCTCGTCTCAAGCCTTTTACTACAATTTTTTTGTGCGATCGACGGACTCAGGCAACGTCAACCTCGCCAATGACCGCTACACATGCCCTCAGGTCCTCGAGTCGCTTTATAATTCGGACCTTGTCGGCGGCCGCGGCAGGCTCTGGCCTCGGGACACGACGTTTGCGCTATCGCTGAGCTCGAGCCCGGACTTCAATGTGGGAGTCAACGCTTTCGTTGAGCTCGCAAACGGAGGGGGAGACCCTATCGCCAGGAACTCAAAGGCTTGCAACTCGACAACGGTCCCCGCTTCGAACTCAACCAGCAACGGATTTGTTTTAGGATGCTTGGGATTTGCGAAGAAACCCAACACTGACGGCACCTGCCCTTCCTTCCGTGACTCTAGCGGCAGCATTCGCTTCACTTATCGGCTCAGGCGCTTTGTCGCTCTTTATCCGCCCCTCTTTGAAGTCGATGGTCGCCCACCTACACAGCCTCAACCTCTGGACACGATCTACGTCTTAGACCGCCCCGTGCAGCCGCCTGCCGGATCCGACCCACTCAGACAGTACACCATGCGCGGACCTAAGCCCTGCCCTTTTGCTCTGCTTGACCAAAAAGGCGTGCTCGGAAACTTTGACCCTCTGTACAATGCGCCTGCAAACGGGGGATTCGTTCCTACCTACGCAGCCACTAACAATCCTGGCTGGAACGGCACCAACGTCGACGGCCTTCAGTTTCCCAATTTCGACTCAGCTAACTCATGCTCCGCCGCCATCCCTCTCGCTAAAATTGATGCCAACAACCCGGACCAAGTCGTGTTCTCCGTAGGCACGGTCAATAGCCGCAATCCGGTACTGCCAAGCATTTATGTTCGCCCGATCCGGGCTTGGGCTCCTCACTACGAAGAAGACACCGAGTTTGAAGCCTGCGCTCCGCAAGCTTCTCCTTTTAGGGATCCTCCCCTGCACTTTTCGAAGGACCTCACCACAGGCAATGTTTCGTGGTGCGCCGAGAGTTATCCTAGCCAGAACGACCACGTCGCCGCCAATGACCGCGTACCTAACCCCACCCAACCGCTCAGCGGCGCTAACGCATTTATAGGTCACATGCGCCCCTACACTTCGCACGCGAGTAAGAACTCGGCGAGCGCGGTTTGCACTTCCACGATTCCGTTGTCCATTCCTGGGGTCGATGTTCAGAATCGAAGGCAGTACCCGCTGTCGCGATGCACCCCCACCTGGGACAGTGCCCACCGGATCGCAGACGCTGACGACCGGGGGTTCCGGTAGCCGCTGGGTAGCAGT
>CAZGCK010000009.1:10332-12595 GCA_964524175.1 uncultured Bacteriovoracaceae bacterium
CCGCGCAATGTCCGGATCCTGGGACTCTCACCAATGCCAATGCGTTAGCCCGACATCCTGCTGACCTCGTGATGGAGACTTTTCTTCAGAGAAATCCAAACGGCGTCCAACCCGTGGGGTATACCTGCGAGGCCACTGCTGTGCCGGCCATTCCTAATGACACTTGCAACGCATGCGCAAACACCACCTGTGACCGCACCGCGATTGCGGGCAATCTGACGTGGCAAGGATTTCCACTCCTCGCTCCATCCTTCTCAACCGAGCAAGCCATTGCTTCGGACTCGACCTACGGGTGCACGATCACTTACGACAACGGCGGCCCCAAAACAGGCAAAGTCACGCCCACTCAGGGATGCTGCGGCAACAATGTCAACGTGCGGACTGGATTGCCCGTGTCGGGTGAGAATCCTACAGCATCTACTTATAGACGTTTTGTGACGTCGGCCCATCTGGAGCCCGACGCTCCTTGCCTGACCCCCGCCTATTGAACTACAAGAGGAGTCATGGCTGAATCGCCTCAACTCCTCCTGATCGTCTCTGCGCCCGGGCGCTTCGACACGCTCTTACTTGCGGAGCTTCGCAAGAGCTTTCCCGATCTCTCGCGCGCGCAACTGAGAGAGGCGTTTCGCGTTCACGCCGTTGAGCTGATGGGCCAGCCTGAAGCCCGCGCCTCGCAAGCACTCGAGCCAGGCCAATACTCGGTAAGTTTTAAAAACTGGGATCCCGCAAAACTTTCCGAACGAAACGCTCTTTGCGCATCCCCAGAAGACTTAGCCTCAGGCATCACGCCTTCGGTCGTCTACGAAGATAACGAACTTCTCGTCCTCAACAAACCCTCGGGGATCCCCTCGGCCCCTTTGAGGACAACTGAGAGCCGCACCGCTGTCGGATTTGCGCTCCACCATTGCCCAGCCCTTCGACAAGTCGGAAGGGGCGGACTCGAGCCCGGGATTTTGCACCGACTCGACACCGCGACGAGCGGACTTTTGGCCTTTGCCAAGAATAACGACGCTTACGAGTTCTGGGTTCAAGCGTGGAAAGCTCGCCAAGTGCGCAAACACTATCGAGCTATCGCCCCGCGGCCACAGCGCCAGCTCAAACTCCCGGCTCGACTCAGTATCCTGCTTGCCCACGACGCAAACTCCGACAAACGCATGCGAGTTTGGAGCGAGCAGGAGCCCCCTACGCGATTTCGGGGCAAAAAACTCGAAACCGTGACGTGGATACGAGCCACTCGCGAAATCGCAGGCACGCCACTGCTCGACTTTGAGATCGAGATCGAAACCGGAGTGATGCACCAGATCCGATGCGTGCTGGCCTCTTTGGGCTCACCTATTCTCGGAGATCCGATTTATGAAGGCGGGCAAGCCCCCCGTCTTTGGCTCCATGCATCTGCTTTAAGCCTGCCCAGGTACCGTCAAACCGGCTTTTTAAGCCTCGAAAGCGCCCTCCCCAGAGGATGGCCTGGCACCTAAAGAAGCCCAAAAGCTTCCCTGGCTTCCCTGCCGGCTCGCATGCTAGAAAAATCGCAATGCAACCCGTGATCCATCTCATCGGATTTGGCAGTCAGGGACAGGCTTGGTCGGAGTGCCTCAAAGCCTCTGGATGGCACGTTCAAGTCTATCTGTCGCGCACGTCGGGTCCTTCATTTGAAGCGGCCGTTCAGCAAGGATTAACCCCTCGTCTGATCGGCGAGTTCGCTGGCACTGCGGCCACTGGACCGGAGCCGGCTCTGGTCGCGTTTCTCTGCCCCGATTCAAAAATCGGTTCCATATACCGCGATCACATCGCTCGAGTTGAGCATCCCTTGACCCTGGTCCTCGCCCACGGCTACACGATTTATGCCGACGATCTCAAACCACGCACCGATCTCGGCCACCAAGCCGCTCTGCTTGCTCCTAAAGCCATCGGACCTCAGCTCAAAGCCAAGTTCATGCAAGCTCGCCAAAATGGTGGACGGTTTCATTCGCTCGTTGCTGGATTCACTGCCTCTGCCGAGAGAGCAGCTCAAGTACGCGCGCTTGCTGCGGGGCTCGGTTTTGAGCGATTGGCCGACACCACTTTCGAGCAAGAAGCCATCGGCGACATGATCTCCGAGCAAGGCCTGCTCTGCGGCGGACTTTTTACACTGATGGAATGGACTCTCCAAGCTATGCGCGAAGCCGGAGTCCCGCCAGCGCTCATTCGCGAAGAGTGCTTCACCGAGCTGGAGCTCGTCGCGGGCTTGATCCGCGAACGAGGGCCGGCCGGCGCCTATCGCGCC
>CAZGCK010000009.1:12605-14754 GCA_964524175.1 uncultured Bacteriovoracaceae bacterium
TCTACGCATCAACTCCACCCTCTTTAATCTGAGGCAAACTGCCATCAGCAGCGCCGCTCAATGCGGAACGATCCAGATGCGCGAGAAGCTGCTGGCTTCGGGCGCGCGCGAGGCATTTCAAGCGCAAATTCAAGAAACTCTTTCAAAGAAATTCTCAGAGGAGTTTCGTCGAGAGGCGTGGATACCCAAGTCGCGCGCCTTGGCGGAACACCTCGACGAGCTGACCCCTTCAAATGGAGAACAGAACTCATGAGCGCACCCCTTCAAGTCAAACAAGTCAACGTGCCTTGGGTCCGCTCACAAAAAGGGCATCAGGCTTTGACGATGCTGACCGCCTATGACTACCCTACCGCCGCCCTTCTAGACGAAACCGGCATCGACATGCTTCTTGTGGGCGACAGCTTAGCGACGGTCGTCTATGGCGAACCCAATACTTTATCGGTCACGATGGAAGACATGCTCCGCCACACGCGTGCGGTCGCGCGCGGAGCGAAGCGCGCCATGGTGATCGGTGACATGCCGTTTTTGAGCTATCAAGTGAGCTCGGAGCAAGCCGTGCTCAATGCCGGGCGTTTTCTAAAAGAAGCCCAAGCGCAGGCCGTTAAGCTTGAAGGAGGAATCGAGATCGCGCCCACCATCCAAGCGATCACCCGTGCAGGAATCCCTGTAGTCGCCCACATCGGACTCACCCCTCAAAGTATTCATGCGCTCGGCAACTACCGCATGCATGGCAAATCGGATACTGAGCGCCGGTACCTTTTGGAAAGCGCACAGGCCGTTTGTGAAAGCGGGGCTTTTGCCGTAGTTCTCGAATGCGTCGAAGAATCGCTGACCGCCGAGATCACGCGCGCCGTGCAGATCCCTACTATTGGCATCGGCTCAGGAACCGGTTGCGACGGCCAAGTGCTCGTGACCCCGGATCTGCTCGGGCTCACCGCGGGCCGAGTGCCCAAGTTTGTCGAGCCGCTAGCAGAGCTGCGCGAGCCCATGTCTGAAGCGATTCGACGCTACATCAGCCGAACCCAAGACCGCTACGCAAAGGCAGCGCCGCGTGGACCCGATCTTAGCCATTGATGTAGGCAATTCGCGAGTTTCTATGGCGCTTTTTGAGCAAGGAGCGCTTCGCAATCGCGCGGATATTCTGTCTGCGCCCCTTCCCGCTCCCGAAGCGCTACTCGCGCAATTGGATGCGATGAGGCCTTCTTCGCCCCCTCGAGTGAGAGTCGCATCCGTTGTGCCGGCTCTTAATACGCGAGTGATCAACGCATTTCCTGAAGCAGTCATCCTCGATTGGCGCGCGACCTATTCTTTTGAGATCAAAACGCAGCCGCCCGATTCTACCGGAGTAGACCGATTGGTCACCGCCCACGCAGCTTCGATTCTCTATGGCTCTCCCGTGATCGTGGTGGATGCAGGGACAGCCACCACTTTTAGCGTCGTTTCGCGGGCAAAAACCTTCGTAGGCGGTGCGATCGCGCCAGGACTAAAAACAGGACGAGACGCGCTCGTCGCTCGAGCAGCCCAACTTCACGAGGTCGAGCTCAATGCTCCCCCTCGCGCCATGGGTACTACCACTACCGAAGCCATCCAAAGCGGCTTGATGCTCGGACATGCCAGCATGATAGATGGAATGATCCGCAGGTTTCGCGCAGAGCTAGTCGAACCTCAAGCCCCAGCGATTCTCACCGGAGGTTGGGCCCCGTTTTTGGCAACTCTGTGCGAAGAGATCTCGGCAGTCGATACGAACCTCACACTCAAGGGAATCGCTTATTTGGAGATACCGCAATGATCGATCTCAAGACTCCCCAAGAGGCGCACAATTGGCGGTTCAAGCAAGGCAGTGCGAAGATTGGCTTTGTGCCAACCATGGGCGCGCTTCATGAGGGCCACGCCGAGCTGCTCCGCAGACTCAGGCCTCGCTGCGAGAAGCTCGTCCTCTCCATTTTTGTCAACCCCACGCAATTTGGCCCAAACGAAGACTTCTCGCGCTATCCAACGCATCAACCTCAAGTGCTTGAAGCAGATCTTCAGCTAGCGCGCGAGCTCAAGGTCGACGCCGTTTACTTGCCGACTCCTGGCGTGATGTACCCACCCGAGGCTTCAACCTGGGTAGAAGAAACGCGGGTGAGCCAGCCTCTATGCGGTCCTC
>CAZGCK010000009.1:14764-16523 GCA_964524175.1 uncultured Bacteriovoracaceae bacterium
GTCCTCTTCGGCCCGGGCACTTTCGCGGCGTTACCACGGTAGTGTCCAAACTCCTCAATGCCGTTCAACCCCATATTGCGTATTTTGGACTCAAAGATGCTCAACAGTTTTTTGTGCTCGAGCGAATGGCTCGCGACCTAGACCTTTCGGTTTCCATCGAAGGGGTCGCAACGGTTCGCGAACCCGACGGGCTGGCAATGAGCTCTCGCAATCGCTATCTATCGGAAATGGACCGAGAGAAGGCCCCTCAAATTTTTCGCGCACTCACCGAGGTCGAGCAAGCCGTTTTGCGGGGTGAACAGCCCGCTAGCGTCTGTGACCGCGCTCGCCACGCACTTTCTGCAAGTGGCTTTGAGGTGCAGTATTTAGAATGCTTGGAATTGCCCAACCTGCTCCCCTCGCAAAACCCTAGTGACGCGCCCCTTTTGATAGCAGCAGCAGCTAAGCTCGGCTCAACGAGACTGATCGACAACGTCATTTTGCGACCCGAGAAACTCGCGCCTTTGAATATCCGGGTTCACCTCTAAAGCGACTCCCTCTATCAAAATCAACAGACGGAAGGACCCGCTTTCCGATAGCTAACCCCTGATAAAGAGAGGGGTTTTAAATTGTGAATTCATTTACACTATTTTAATAAGTGTATGATTTTATTTGGCTTTACAGCTAAATCAACTCGATTTATAGATGGAACTATTTTGACACATTGCGTAAAATAGAACTTATGAAATGTGCTCATTCACATCTGAATCATCTCGATCCAGGCGTACGCCGGACGCCCACATACCTTGCTGCCAGGTGGAGCTAGGAAGGCGGAAATATGACTTCACGCACGGATTGGACAACCCGCTCAGGAACGAGCGAAATGCTCCGGCGCCTTTGCACCTTCTGCGCGATCGGATCATTGAACTTGGCCTGCGAGGCTATCCCAGCCGAACAGATCATTGAAACCGATGATGGTGCTACGACCGTCGTGGTGGACTCGATCAGTACAGACCCTGCTAAGACGGTTTGCGACCCATTTGCCAATAACAATACTCATCTAGGCTATGCCTTGAACCACGGCATCCAGGCAACGCTCAGTTATATTCCCTCCGGCTCCCCAAATCCCGCGAGAATCGCGGATTTCGCAGCACGCGCAACTGCAGTCGACGCCACTTTGTTCATGGATGAGATTAACGTTCCAACGCGGCCCTTCGATTTGGGCTTCGTCAACCAAAACGGCGACACGATCGTCAATCAGTCTGGCAATACGCTTTACGAGAACTTCAGCGTGACCATGAACTCCGAGCTCATCCTCACCGAGAGAGATAGCGATGGGCCCTATCAATTTATGCTCCTGGCCGATGACGGAGCAACGCTCGAAATCGACAGAGGATCCGGCTTTGAGCTCTTGATCAACAATGACGGCACTCACCCAACCAAAGCAATTAATTCTACAAGTGCTATTTACCTCGACCATCAGCGAAGCCTTCCGATCCGAGTCACTTACTATCAGGGCCCTCGCTATCATATCTCGGTCGTGTTGATGTGGCGCCCTTTCCCCACTGCGGGCCAAGCGATCAACGATCCTCTCAACGGGCAGCAAGGCAATAGCCTTTTCTGGGACTCGACTCTGAGGCCCTCTGCCCCGCAAACGGCCTATACGGATTTGGTGAGCCGCGGATGGAAAGTCGTCAGCGCGTTCAACTACCAACTCCCCGCAAGCATCGCCAACAATCCCTGCCAATCCGCATTGCCCCCAGGCGTGAGTCAAACCTGC